>NZ_JBBELR010000001.1:6595000-6790729 GCF_037574945.1 Pseudomonas sp. KBN10P06128
GTCCACACAGTCGGTCGAAGAGAGAACCGGGCGGTCGTCGGCCGCCCTACTCCTCTATATAATGCCCGGGCGCCTCTGAAAGCTGTCCCAAGACCTTGCACCGGCAGGCGTTTTGGGAGAGTTTTCCCCTAAACCGCGCTTGAACAAGAAATCCGGGGGGCACGAGGCCCTTACCTATGATCGAGCTTGAACAAGAAGACCCCATTCCCCAGGGAGACCTGGCCTTGCAGATTACCGCGCTGCCGCGCGAAACCAACGGTTTCGGCGATATCTACGGCGGTTGGCTGGTATCCCAGATGGACCTGGCGGGAACCGCCATGGCCAGCAAGATCGCCGGCGGCCGTATCGCCACCGTCGCCATCGACCGCATGGCCTTCATGGTGCCGGTCGCGGTAGGTGCCCAGCTTTCCTTCTATACCCAGACCCTGGAAGTCGGTCGCAGCTCGATCCGCATGCTGGTCGAGGTGTGGAGCGACGACCCGTTGTCCAGCGAATGGCGCAAAGTCACCGAGGCGGTGTTCGTGTTCGTCGCCATCGATGGCAGCGGGCGCACCCGCCCGGTCCCGCCACGCCGGGGCTAGACGCAGGAACGCCGGCTATCGCCGGCGTTCTTGTTTGCGCGCTCCTCAGGCCCGCACGGGGTTGCCGCGTACCGGCGCATCCCCGGCCACGTAGTACTTCGCCGTGCTGCGCGGCAGCGGCTGGCGACCGCGGATCCTGTCGGCGATCTTCTCGGCCATCATGATGGTGGTGGCATTGAGGTTGCCGGTGATGATCAGCGGCATGATCGACGCATCCACCACTCGCAGTCCTTCCATGCCGTGGACCCGTCCCTGGCCATCGACCACCGCCATGTCGTCGCTGCCCATCTTGCACGAGCAGGATGGGTGGAAAGCGGTCTCCGCATGGTTGCGGATGAACTCGTCGAGTTCGGCGTCCGACTGCACGTTCACCCCTGGGCTCAACTCGCGGCCCCGATAGGGGTCCAGCGCCGGCTGGTTCATGATCTCGCGGGTCAGCCGGATGCCGTCGCGGAACTCCTGCCAGTCCTGCTCGTGGGACATGTAGTTGAACAGGATGCTCGGATGCTGGCGCGGGTCCCTGGACTTCAGGTGGATGCGCCCGCGGCTCGGCGAGCGCATCGAGCCCATGTGCGCCTGGAAGCCGTGCTCCTGCACGCCCTTGCTGCCGTTGTAGTTGATCGCCACCGGGAGGAAATGGAACTGGATGTTCGGCCATTCGAACGCTTCGCGGGTTCGGATGAAGCCGCCAGCCTCGAACTGGTTGCTGGCGCCGAGGCCCTTGCCGAGGAACAGCCACTGGGCACCGATGGCAGGCTGGTTCCACCATTTGGTCGCCGGGTAGATCGACACCGGCTGCTTGCAGGCGTACTGCAGGTAGAGTTCCAGGTGATCCTGCAGGTTGGCGCCGACGCCCGGCAGGTCATGCACCACCGGGATGTCCAGGTCGCGCAGCAGGGCCGCCGGGCCGACGCCGGAGCGTTGCAGCAATTGCGGCGAGGCGATCGCGCCGCTGCACACCAATACTTCGCGGCGGGCGTGGGCGGTGGCCGGGTTGTCGCCGTTGCCCACCAGGTAGGAGACGCCGATAGCGCGTTTGCCGCTGAACAGGATGCGGTCGCTCAGGGCGTGGGTGACGATGGTCAGGTTGGGCCGGCCGCGGGCCTGGTCCAGGTAGCCGCGCCCGGTGGCGGCGCGACGGCCCTCCGGGGTGACGGTCCGGTCCATGGGGCCGAAGCCTTCCTGCTGGTAGCCGTTGAGGTCATCGGTTCGCGGGTAGCCGGCCTGCACGCCGGCCTCGACCATCGCATGGAACAGTGGGTTGTTGCCGGCCTTCGGCGTGGTCACGCTGACCGGGCCGTCGCCGCCATGGTAGTCGTTGGGGCCGATGTCCCGGGTTTCCGCCTTGCGGAAGTACGGCAGGCAATCGAGGTAGCTCCAGTCCTCGAGGCCCGGCTCCTTGGCCCAGCCGTCGAAGTCCAGGGCGTTGCCGCGGATATAGCACATGCCGTTGATCAGCGAGGAGCCGCCCAGGCCCTTGCCGCGACCGCACTCCATGCGGCGGTTGTTCATGTAGGGCTCGGGGTCGGTCTCGTAGGCCCAGTTGTAGCGCCGCCCCTGCAGCGGGAAGGCAAGGGCCGCCGGCATCTGGGTGCGGAAGTCGAAGCGGTAGTCGGGACCGCCGGCTTCGAGCAGCAGGACGCTGACGTCGGCATCTTCGGTGAGGCGGGTAGCGAGTACGTTACCGGCAGAGCCGGCTCCGATGATGATGTAGTCGAATTCCTGGGACATGCAGGCCTTCCTCTTTTCTCGGCATGACACCGGCCGCGACGCTGGCGCGCCGGTGTCTGGAAGTTCGGAATGGCCGGTGTCAGGGAGCGTTGCCTGGGACCGGCCTGGTTAGGGGTTCGAGCGCTGCGTCGAGGCTCAGAACACCGAGGCGTAGTCGCCCAGCTCCACTTGCACGGACTTGATGCGAGTGTAATGAGCCAGGGTGGTGAGACCGTTCTCGCGACCGACACCGGATTGCTTGTAACCGCCGACCGGCATTTCCGCCGGCGACTCGCCCCAGGTATTGATCCAGCAGATGCCGGCTTCCAGGCGATGGATGGCGCGGTGGGCGCGGGCCAGGTCCTGGGTCACGACGCCGGCGGCGAGGCCGTACTCGGTATCGTTGGAGCGGCGGATCGCCTCGTCTTCGTCGTCATAGACCAGGATGCTCATCACCGGGCCGAAGATTTCCTCGCGGACGATGGTCATGTCGTCGCGGCAATCGGTGAACACGGTCGGCGCGACGTAGGCGCCATTGCCGAACGCTCCATCGGTCACACGCTCGCCGCCGCACAGCAGGCGAGCCTTCTGCGCCTTGCCGGACTCGATGTAGCCGAGCACGCTTTCCATGTGCGGGAAGCTGACCAGCGGGCCGAAGTTGGTGTTCTCGTCCTGCGGGTCGCCGAGACGGATGCGCTGCACGCGCTCCAGTACCTTGGCTTCGAAGCGGGCCTGCTGGGAACGGTGGATGAACACCCGGGTGCCGTTGGTGCAGACCTGGCCGGAGCTGAAGAAGTTGGCCATGACGGCGATGTCGGCGGCACGGTCGAGGTCTGCGTCGGGGAAGATGATCAGCGGGGACTTGCCGCCCAGCTCCATGGTCACTTCCTTCAGCGACGAGCTGGAAGCGCTGGCCATGACTTTCTTGCCGGTGGAGGTGCCACCGGTGAAGGAGATCTTCTCGATCAGCGGGTGCTCGGTCAGCCACTGGCCGACTTCGCGTCCGCTGCCGGTGAGCACGTTGAACACGCCGTCCGGCACGCCGGCCTCGGTGTAGATCTCGGCCAGCTTGAGGGCAGTCAGCGGGGTGACTTCGCTGGGCTTGAAGATCATCGCGTTGCCGGCAGCGAGGGCCGGGGCGGATTTCCACAGGGCGATCTGCACCGGGTAGTTCCAGGCGCCAATGCCGGCGACCACGCCCAGCGGCTCGCGGCGGGTGTAGACGAAACTGGTTTCGCGCAGGGGAATCTGCTCGCCTTCGATGGCCGGGACCAGGCCGGCGTAGTACTCGAGCACGTCGGCGCCGGTGACGATGTCCACCGAGCGGGTTTCCGCCAGCGGCTTGCCGGTATCCAGGGTTTCCAGGGCGGCCAGTTCGTCGTTGCGCTCGCGGAGGATGTCGACGGCGCGACGGAGGATGCGCGAGCGCTGCATGGCGGTCATCGCCGCCCACACCTTCTGCCCCTCGACGGCGCTCTGCACGGCCCGCTCGACGTCTTCCCTGGAAGCCCGCTGGACCTTGGCGAGCACTTCGCCGTTGGCCGGGTTGATGGTCTCGAAGGTGGCGCCACTGCTGGCCTCCACGTAGCGACCGCCAATGTAGAGCTTCTGTTCTTCGAATCGGGCCATGTTGCAGTCCTCTCTTATCGGTATCGCAGGCGCAAGGCGGCGCCGCGGGGGTTTTCGTCCCTACCCCGACTGTTTTGCCAACTGCTGGTCGAGGTAGTCGTAAGCGATGTTCAAGGCCTCGTCGGTATCGAAGGCGTCGCCGGTCAGCGCGCCACGCAACCACAGGCCGTCGATCAGGGCCGCCAGGCCGCGTGCCGCGGCGCGGGCGTCGTCCGCCGAGAGCTGCCGGCGGAACTGGTAGCACAGGTTCGAATACAGGCGATGGTCGTTGACCCGCTGCAATCGACGCAGTGCCGGCTGGTGCATGCTGGTCGCCCAGAACGCCAGCCAGGTCTTCATCGCCGGACCATTGACCTGGCTGTCGTCGAAGTTGCCTTCGACGATCGCTCGCAGGTGCGCCCTCGGACTGTCGTCGTAGAGCGCCGCGCGGCGTTCGCGTACGGCCTTGCTCAAGGCGCTGAGCAGGTGCCGCATGGTCGCTTCCAGCAAGCCGTTCTTGTCCTGGAAGTAGTGGCTGATGATGCCGTTGGAAACACCCGCCAGGCGGGCAATCAGGGCGATGCTGGCGTCTCCCATGCCGACCTGATCGACCGCCTCCAGGGTGGCGTGAATCAGTTGCGAGCGGCGGATGGGCTGCATACCGACCTTGGGCATTGCTATCTCCTCTCGTCGATAGGTGCGTGCGGGCACCGACCGACGTCATTGGTGGCCAGTCTATTTTGTTTTTATTGAACGTTCAATCAACTAAGAATAAGCTCGGCGTCCATGAGCGGCTCCCAGCCTGCGTGCAACCTGGCCCGCGCCGTTCATCACCTCGTCGCCGAAGTCCGCCAAGGATCGCAGAATCCGGGCTTCAAGTGGGGTGGCAATGCTGTGTCTGTAGTCCGCGGCCATAAGCCGCCATGCTTTCACTGCCATGGGGTCATCCTCCAATGAGTACTGCTTCGCCAATAAAAACAAACGAGCAGGTACGTCTGAATCCGATCGTGTTCTTCGGCTCGACCGCACTGATCCTGGTTCTGACCGCCGCCCTCATCCTCTATCCCGACAGCGCCGGAGCCTTGCTCGGCCGCATCCAGGCGTGGCTGTCGCACAGCTTCGGCTGGTACTACATGCTGGCCATCGGCGCCTACCTGTTCTTCGTCGCCTGGGTGGCCTTCTCGCGCTTCGGCACCCTCAAGCTCGGCGAGGAGCATGAAAAGCCGGACTTCAGCTACGGCGCCTGGGCCGGCATGCTGTTCTCCTCCGGGATCGGCATCTCGCTGCTCTACTTCGCCGCATCCGAGCCGATCGACCACCTCTACCACCCGCCCGAAGGCGTTCCCGGCAGCCCTCAGGCGGCGCGCCAGGCGCTGCAACTGACCTTCCTCCACTGGGGCCTGCACGGTTGGGCGATCTATGCCCTGGTCGGCCTCGCCGTCGGTTATTTCGCCTACCGCCATCGCCAGCCGCTGGCGTTGCGCTCGGCGCTCTATCCGATCCTCGGCGAGCGCTGGGTGAAAGGCGCCGCGGGCCACGCGGTGGATTGCTTCGGCATCTTCGTCACCCTTCTCGGGCTGGTGACCAATCTGGGCATCGGCGCCTTGCAGGTGTCGTCCGGTCTCGAGTACCTGACCGGCATGCCGCACAGCAAAGGCACCCTGCTGGCGGTGATCCTGGCGATGAGCCTGGTCGCCACCCTGGCGGCGGTCTCCGGTGTCGAGAAAGGCATCCGCCGGCTGTCCAACCTGAATATCGTGCTGTTCAGCTCGCTGCTGCTGTTCGTGCTGGTCTGCGGTTCGACCCTGGAACTGCTCAACGGCTTCGTACAGAACCTCGGCGATTATCTCGACGGCCTGGTGCTGAAGACCTTCGACCTCTACGTCTACACCGGTGCCGGCGCCGGCAAGAGCGAGGAATGGCTGGGCCTGTGGACCCTGTTCTACTGGGCCTGGTGGATTTCCTGGGCGCCCTTCGTCGGTATGTTCATCGCCCGCATCTCCCGCGGTCGCAGCGTGCGCGAACTGGTCTGCGGGGTGCTGCTGATCCCGCTGGGCTTCACCCTGGCCTGGCTGTCGGTATTCGGCAACAGCGCCCTGGACCTGGTGATGAACCACGGCGCGACCGACCTGGGCAAGGCCGCGCTGGAACAGCCGTCGATGTCGATCTACCTGCTGCTGGAACACTATCCGCTGTCGAAGATCGTCATCGGCCTGTCGATCTTCGTCGGCTTCGTGCTGTTCCTCACCCCGGCGGATTCCGGCTCGGTGATGCTGGCCAATCTCTCGCGCAGCGGCGGCGAGCTGGACGAGGACGCGCCGAACTGGCTGCGCATCCTCTGGTCGGCCGTCGTCACGCTAGTCACCATCGGCCTGCTGTTCGCCGGCAACTTCACGGCGATGCAAACCGTCGTGGTGCTCGCCGGGCTACCGTTCTCGGCGGTGCTGATCCTGTTCATGTTCGGCCTGCACAAGGCCATGCGCGCCGACTACGAGGCCCAGGTCGGCGACCGCCGCACCTACCAGCCAGTGCCGGCGCCAACCCAGCACCAGACCTGAATCCGGCGCCGCTAGGGCGCCCTCGCCAATCAGGTGCGTACTTGGCCCGGCGTTTCGCCGGGCCTTTCTTTTCTGCCGCCCAGCGCCCGTCGCATGCCGCAGGAACCGGCGCGCGGGAGCGTGCGAAAGGAAGAACAGACGGAAAAAGCGCGGAGGATAAACGCGAATGCCCGGCAGCGCCGGGCATTCGCAGCAGCCCCGAGCGGGGCCGTGGGGGATCAGCCGAGGTTCTTGCCCAGCAGCGCGTGGTACAGCTCGCTGTCGCCGAGCACCCCGACCACCCTGTCCTGCTCCTGCAGGACCAGCTTGTGGCCGGTCTGGTAGCGAATCTGCAGGGCATCGCGCATCCGGATGCTGACATCCACCAGGGTCGGTTCGCGGCGCAGCTTCTCCACCGGGTCGCCCTGGCGCCAGCGTTGCAGGTCGATGACGTTGCTGCCCTGGCGCGCGCCCTTGAGCACGTCTCCTTCGCTGAGACCGATCCAGCAGTCGCGACCCTGGTCGAAGCAGATCTCGTCGTTCTGCCGGATGCACTGGTCGAGGCCACGCATCAGACTCTGGCCGCACAGCACGTTGAGCGGGTTGGTATGGGCGACGAAGGTACGCACGTAGTCGTCCGCCGGGCTCAGCACGATCTCTTCCGGTTTGCCGTGCTGGATGATCCGGCCGTCCTTCATGATCGCGATGCGGGTGCCGATCTTCAGCGCCTCGTCGAGGTCGTGGCTGACGAACACGATGGTCTTGTGCAGTTGCCGTTGCAGCACCAGCAGTTCGTCCTGCAATTGCTGGCGGATCAGCGGGTCGAGGGCGGAGAACGGTTCGTCCATCAGCAGGATGTCGCCATCCATCGCCAGCGCGCGAGCCAGGCCGACGCGCTGCTGCATGCCGCCGGAGAGCGAGTCGGGACGCTTGTCGCGCCACTGCGAGAGACCGACCAGCTCGAGCTTCTCGTCGATCAGCTTCTTCCGCTCGGCGGCCGGACGGCCCTGCATCTCCAGGCCGAAGCCGACGTTCTCGGCCACCGTCAGCCAGGGCATCAGGGCGAACTTCTGGAACACCATGGCGATGCGCTTGGTGCGCATGGCCTTGAGGGTCGCCGGCGAGCAGTTGGCGATGTCCACCTGCGAACCTTCGTGCTCGATCAGCAGCTTGCCGCGGCTGACCTTGTTCAGGCCGTTGATGCAGCGCAGCAGGCTCGACTTGCCGGAGCCGGAAAGTCCCATCAGCACGCAGATCTCGCCGCGGTTGACGTCCAGGCAGGCGTCCTCGACGCCGAGCACCTGGCCGGTGCGCTTGAGGATCTCGGCGCGGCCGAGGCCCTGGTCGAGGAGCTTCAGGGCTTCCTTGGTGTGGGTGCCGAAGATGACGTCCACATGGTCGAATCGGATCGCAGTCATGGCTTATTTCCCCTTCACGGCGCGCTGCTTGCACACCCGGTCGAGCAGGATGGCGAGCAGGACGATGGCCAGGCCGGCTTCGAAGCCGAGGGAGATGTCGGCGGTGTTCAGCGCGTTCACCACCGGCTTGCCGAGGCCATCGGCGCCGACCAGCGCGGCGATCACCACCATCGACAGGGAGAGCATGATGCATTGGGTGATGCCGGCGGCGATGCTCGGCATCGCGTGCGGCAGCTCGATGCGCGTCAGCAGTTGCCAGCGCGAGCAGCCGAAGGCCTTGCCGGCGTCGAGCAGCTCCGCCGGCACGTCCTGGATACCCAGGCAGGTCAGGCGGATCGGCGCGGCGACGGCGAAGATCACCGTGGAGATCAGGCCCGGCACCACGCCGAGACCGAACAGGGTCAGGGTCGGGATCAGGTAGACGAAGGTCGGTACCGTCTGCATCAGGTCCAGCAACGGCCGCAGCGCGGTGTAGAACCACGGCTTGTGCGCGGCGACGATGCCCAGCGGCACGCCCACGGCGATGCACACCAGGGTGGCGAATATCACCTGGGCGAGGGTTTCCATGGTCTCCTGCCAGTAGCCCAGGTTGAGGATCAGCAGCAACGAGGCCAGGGCGAACACGGTCAGCCCCCAGCTGCGCTGGATGAAATGCACCAGCCCTACCAGCAAGGCGATCAGCACCAGCGGGTTGAACCAGAGCAAGCCGTTGGTGACGCCATGGATGAGGAACTCCAGGGTGTCGGAGATCTTGTCGAAGAACGATGCGCCATGCAGGGTCAGCCAGTCGACGAAACCGGCGATCTGCTCTCCCAGCGGGAGCTTGTGATCAGTCAGGAACATAATCAGGGTCCATCAAGAGCGGGAAATGAACGACCGGTCGCCTACTTGGCGAACGCCAGCTTGGCCGCGGCTGCGGCAGGCTGCCCGTCGCGGGTGGTGACACCGGCCAGCCAGGCATCCAGCTGTTCCGGGTGATCCTTCAACCAGGCCTTAGCGGCTTCCTCGGGTTTCTTGTTTTCGTTGAGTACCGCGTCCATCAGCTTGTTCTCCATCTCGAGGGTGAAGCTGAGGTTCTTCAGCAGTTGGCCGACGTTGGCGCACTCCTGGGTGTAGCCCTTGCGCACGTTGGTGTAGATGGTCGCGCCGCCATAGTTGGGGCCGAAGAAGTCGTCGCCGCCTTCCAGGTACTTCATCTGGAAGCGGGTATTCATGGGGTGCGGCTCCCAGCCGAGGAACACCACCCACTGGTTGCGCCGGATGGCCCGCTGCACCTGCGAGAGCATGCCCGCCTCGCTGGATTCCACCAACTTGAACTTGCCCAGTTCGAAGGCGTTCTTGTCGATCATGCTCTGGGCGACGCGGTTGCCGTCGTTGCCCGGCTCGATGCCATAGATCTTGTTGCCCAGCTTGTCGGAGAACTTCGCGATATCGGCGAAGCTGCGCAGGCCGCCGTCGTAGACGTACTGGGGAACCGCCAGGGTGTACTTGGCGCCCTCCAGGTTGGCGCGCAGCGTCTCGACCGTGCCTTTCTCGGCGTACTGCTTGATGTCGTTGGTCATGGTGGGCATCCAGTTGCCCAGGAATACGTCGAGGTCGTTGTTGGCCAGGGAGCGGTAGGTCACCGGCACCGAGAGCAGATTGACCTTGGTCTTGTAGCCGAGGGACTCGAGGACCTGGCGGGTGACCGCGGTGGTCACTGTGATGTCGGTCCAGCCGACGTCGGCGAAACGCACCGACGCACAGGATTCGGGCTCCGCGGCCTGGGCTGCCAGCGGTGCGCACAGAGACACGGCCAGCAGCCAAGACTTGCAACCTTTCATAGCGAACTCCTCTGCAGGGTAAGGCGCCGGCGCTACCCCGAAGGGCGCGGCGGTCTGTCTGTATCGGGCCGACCGGTAGCGGCCCTCAGCGGGCAATTCGTGAACGATCATGAAACAGGACGCATCCGTCGCCTACAGGGTGAGTCGCAACCAGTGCAGGCGGGGTCGCATTCAGTACCCGCTGTGTCGCATTCAATCATAGTGGTCTTTGCCGGCGACCAGCGGATGCCGTTTTCGGAGCGGCGCGAGCCCGTTCTCATTCCGACGCCGTGCAGGTGCAGACGCCCCCCGGCCGCAGAGGTTCCCCGATCCGGGCGCGGACGCGGCGCTTTTGGACATGGCCGGGTCGGTGGCGGATGCGGCCCGCCTCGGGGAAAGCCCGATGATGCGCAGGAATCGCGGGCGGAGGAGCCGCCACCCCCACTACGCAGGCACGGATGCCGCGGCAATCCCGGAGGCCGGCATGGCTATCAGTGTGTTCGACCTTTTCAAGATCGGTATCGGCCCGTCCAGTTCGCATACCGTTGGCCCCATGCGCGCCGCCGCGCTGTTCACCGCTGCCCTGCGCCAACGCCAGGCGCTGTCGGCGGTGCGGCGTCTCGAAGTGCGCCTGTACGGCTCGCTGTCCGCCACCGGCGTCGGCCACGGCACCGATCGCGCGGTGATCATGGGCCTGATGGGCGAATGGCCGGATCGTATCGACCCGACCCAGATCGCCCCGCGCATGGCCGCGCTGCTCGATAGCGGCCTGCTGCAACTGGACGGCCGCGTGGCGGTACCGTTCGACTGGGTGCGCGACATGCGCCTGCTCGACGAGAACCTGCCCTACCACCCCAACGCCATGACCCTGGTCGCCTACGGCGAGCAAGGCGAACTGCACCAGGAGACCTACTACTCGGTGGGCGGGGGCTTCGTGGTCGATGCGGCACAGGCCGCCTCGGGACAGCTCGACCAGGACCACACGGTGCTGCCCTACGGCTTCTCCAGCGCCGAGGAACTGTTGCTGCTGTGCAAGCGCCACAACCTGCGGGTATCCGAGCTGATGCTGGCCAACGAACGCATCTGGCGCAGCGAGACCGATATCCGCGAAGGCCTGCGGCGCATCTGGCAGGCGATGCGCGATTGCGTCGACAACGGGTTGCGCAACGAAGGCATCCTTCCCGGCGGGCTCAACGTGCAACGCCGCGCCGCGCGCCTGCACCGCAACCTGCAGGAGATCGGCAAGCCCAACGTGATCGGCTCGACCCTCAGCGCCATGGAATGGGTCAACCTGTTCGCCCTGGCGGTGAACGAGGAGAACGCCGCCGGCGGACGCATGGTCACCGCGCCCACCAACGGCGCGGCGGGGATCATCCCGGCGGTGCTGCACTACTATATGAAGTTCAATCCCGACGCCCAGGACCGCGACGTCGTCGACTACCTGCTGGCCGCCGCCGCGGTGGGCATCCTGTGCAAGAAGAACGCCTCGATTTCCGGCGCCGAGGTCGGCTGCCAGGGCGAGGTCGGCTCGGCCTGCGCGATGGCCGCCGCCGGCCTGGCGGAAGTCCTCGGCGCCACCCCGGCGCAGGTCGAGAACGCTGCCGAGATCGGTCTGGAACACAACCTCGGGCTGACCTGCGACCCGGTTGGCGGGCTGGTCCAGGTACCCTGTATCGAGCGCAACGCGATCGCCGCGGTGAAGGCCATCAACGCGGCGCAAATGGCCTTGCGCGGCGACGGCCAGCATTTCATCTCGCTGGACAAGGTGATCCGCACCATGCGCGACACCGGTGCCGACATGCACGACAAGTACAAGGAAACCTCGCGCGGGGGCCTGGCGGTGAACGCCATCGAGTGCTGAACCGGAATTGCTCACGAAACGATCGAGACGCCACTTTTTGGCGCATATGACGCGTGACCGGGCGGTCGTCATCCGTCACACTGCGGAGTAACGGCTCGCCGCCCATCGTTACCTTTGTCGCCACGGCCGCTGCCCCGCCTTCTCGCCGGGGGCCGCCCTGGTGCTACCGAAATGCTCAAGCGCGCGGCGCGCCGCCAGTCGTCGCCCATGCTGTCGTTGTGCCAGGCCCGAGTGGAAATGCCGGGCTAAAGCCTTCCGGCTTTTTTGATTGAACGACCAATCAATATAGGCATGGCATTTGCCTTGCTCTGGTTACAAGCAACGCCGACGGCGTGGCCCAAGCAGCCACCCGGAAATTCCAACAATCATAAAAAAAGCCTCGTGAGAGGCCTGCTTGCTCAGCGTGAGGAGATACACCCATGACCACGTACGCGCCCGGAGTTCCGCCACAGAACCGAAATCCGCAGTCCATCGGCTTCCTGCTGCTGGATAACTTCACCCTGATCTCCCTGGCCTCGGCGGTGGAACCGTTGCGCATGGCCAACCAGCTCTCGGGACGCGAACTCTACCGCTGGCATACGCTGAGCCTGGACGGCCGCCAGGTCTGGGCCAGCGACGGCCTGCAGATCACCCCCGACGCCGGTACCGACAACGCCCCGGCGGTGGATTGCGTGATCGTCTGCGGCGGCGTCGGCATCCAGCGCAGCGTCACCCGCGAGCACGTCACGTTCCTCCAGGCCCAGGCCCGCCAGGGTCGGCGCCTCGGCGCGGTGTGCACCGGCAGTTGGGCGCTGGCCCGCGCCGGCCTGCTCGACGGCTACGATTGCAGCGTGCACTGGGAATGCCTGGCGGCGATGCAGGAAGCCTTCCCCCGGGTGGCCATGAGCACCCGCCTGTTCTCCATCGACCGCAACCGCTTCACCTCTTCCGGCGGCACCGCGCCGATGGACATGATGCTGCACCTGATCGGCCGCGAGCATGGCCGCGAGCTGTCGGCGGCGATCTCCGAGATGTTCATCTACGAGCGCATCCGCAACGAGCAGGACCACCAGCGCGTGCCGCTCAAGCACATGCTCGGCACCAACCAGCCGAAGTTGCAGGAGATCGTCGCGCTGATGGAGGCCAACCTGGAGGAACCGATCGACCTCGACGAACTGGCGGTCTACGTCAACGTCTCGCGTCGCCAGCTCGAGCGGCTGTTCCAGAAGTACCTGCACTGCTCGCCGTCGCGCTACTACCTGAAGCTGCGCCTGATCCGCGCCCGCCAGTTGCTCAAGCAGACGTCCATGTCGATCATCGAGGTGGCCTCGGTCTGCGGCTTCGTCTCCACCCCGCACTTCTCCAAGTGCTACCGCGAGTACTTCGGCATCCCGCCGCGCGACGAGCGCCAGGGTCAGCCGCTGGGCCAGCCGGTGGTGCTGATGCCGATCCCGCAGGACCTGGCGCTGATGCCCAACTCCTCGGCGCTGTCGGCCCTGAGCCAGGCGCAGGGCGAGTCTACCTTCGCCAGCGTGCGGATCTGACCGCGCGTCCCTGCCCGCCCCGTCCACGGGGCGGGCAGGGCCTTGTCAGCCCCGCGGCACCAGCGCCGGCAGCAGTTGCCGGGAAATCGCCTCGCGCACCGCCGGCAGCAGCGTGGCGTGCCCGCCGAGCATGTCCTCCACCAGCCGCCGCAGCGCCTGGGCGCGCTCCGGGCTGAGGCCGCGCACGGCGTATTCGCAGGCCTGCTCCGGAGTCGAGTCCGGCGGCACGCTGAAGCCCAGCGCCTGCAGGCGTTCGCGGAAATCGTCCTGGTCGATCAGATCGGCGTGCATCATCGCGGCAGCTCCTTCGATGGGGATTGCCATCGATTCTGCTGAGCCCACGTCGCTCCCGGCAAGGGGGCTGTCCCGCCTGGACATGGGCAGGTCGTTTTCGGCTAATTCGACCATCAGCGACACCGCCACAATCACCTCCAGCGGCTTGCGGAATGCAGCGGACGGCTTCCGGAAAACGCCAGACTCACACTGAGGGCCGTTCCTGGCTCCTTTTTCATCCCCCTCCGCGCGTCGGGCGCGGCAGGGGGATCTTTTTGCCGGGAGCCGGCTAACCGGCGTCGAGTCCCGCCCGACAGTGTTCCCAGAAGCGCTCGAAGCCCGGCGAGAGGAACTTGTCGCGCTGGCGCAGCATGTAGAAGCGCCGGCGCAACGGCGGCAGGCTGCTGCGCAGTTCGACCAGCGCGCCGGAGGCCAACTGTTCCTCGACCACCCAGCGCGACAGGCAACTGATGCCCAGCCCGGCGGCGACGCTGTGCTTGATCGCCTCGGAGCTGCCCAGGTCCAGGCTGTCTTCCAGGTAATGCAGGTGGCCCAGCAGGGCGTGGCTGACCTCTTCGCGCGTGCCCGAGCCGGGCTCGCGCAGCAGCCAGCGCGCACGGCGCAGGGCCTCGCGGGAGACCTGGGTGCGCAAGGCCAGCGGGTGGCCGGGCGCCGCCACCACGATCAGGCTGTCCTCGAGCCAGGGCTCCACCCGCAGGCCCGGCTCGTGGCAGGGGCCTTCGATGAGGCCGATGTCCGCCGCGAAGGTCACCACGTCCTGCACCGCCGAACCGGTGTTGCCGATGCTGGCGTTGACCCTCACGCCCGGCTGCTCCCGCTCGAAGGAGGCCAGCAGGCGCGGCAGCACGTAGTTGCCGATGGTGCTGCTGGCCGCCACCGTCAGGCTCGCCTGGGGCGCGGCGGAAACCGCGAACTGCTGCTCCAGTTGCGCCACCCCGTCGAGCAGGCGCAATGCCTGGGGCAGGAAGCGGCGGCCGACCTCGTTCAGTTGCAGGCGCTTGCCGACCCGGTCGAACAGGCGCGTGGAAAGCTGCGATTCCAGCTCGTTGAGCGCGGCGCTGGTGGCCGACTGCGACAGCGAGATGGATTCCGCCGCCGCCGTGGTACTGCCGCAGCGAGCCACCGCACAGAAGATCTGGAGCTGACGGAAACTGAGGGCCATGGACTCACCTACCTGTTTTTCAGGTATTTAATACAGAAACTATTTGTTTCACAAATTCATGCCCGCTACCTAACCTGCGTCCCGTGACCTCACCTGAGGAGCGAAGGATGCACACCCTCCCCGTCAAGACCGGTACCAGACCCCTGGCCCAGGTCCAGAAACTCATCCCCGGCCTGCTGCTCAGCGCCGCCCTGGCCGGCGTGGCGATCCTCCTGGGTCGTTCGCAATGGTTGCAGCACAACGGCATCAGCGCGCTGACCCTGGCCATCGTGCTCGGCATCGTCGTCGGCAACACCCTGTACCCTCGGATCGCCGCCGGCAGCGCCGCCGGCGTCGGCTTCTCCAAGCAGATCCTGCTGCGCGCCGGGATCATCCTCTACGGCCTGCGCCTGACCTTCCAGGACATCGCCGGCGTCGGATTGCACGGCGTGCTGCTGGACGCCCTGATGCTCGCCAGCACCTTCGGCCTGGCGTGCCTGCTCGGCACCCGGCTGTTCGGCCTGGACCGCACCACCACCCTGCTGATCGGCGCCGGCAGTTCGATCTGCGGCGCCGCCGCGGTGATGGCCACCGAGCCGGTGGTGCGTGGCCGCGCCGAACAGGTCGCGGTGGCGGTTTCCACCGTGGTGGTGTTCGGCACCCTGGGCATCTTCCTCTATCCGGCGCTGTTCCAGCTCGACCAGGACTGGGGGCTGCTACCGCGCGACCCTGGCACCTGGGGCGTGTACATCGGTGCCACGGTGCATGAGGTGGCCCAGGTGGTCGCCGCGGGTCGTTCGATCGGCATCGAGGCAGCGGATACCGCGGTGATCGCCAAGATGGTCCGGGTAATGATGTTGGCGCCCTTCCTGATCCTGCTCTCGGCCTGGCTGGCACGCGACAAGGCGCACCGCCGGCAGCACAGCGGCGCGACCAAGATCACCATTCCCTGGTTCGCCGTCGGCTTCGCACTGGTCGCCGGGCTCAACTCGCTGGTCAGCCTGCCGCCGGCGCTGGTCAGCCACGTCAACGACCTCGACACCTTCCTCCTGGCCATGGCGATGGCCGGCCTCGGCCTTGGCACGCACATCTCGGCGATCCGCCGCGCCGGCCTCAAACCGCTGCTGCTGGCCGCCCTGCTATTCGCCTGGCTGGTGCTCGGCGGTGGATTACTCACCCGCCTGGCGCTCGCCTGAGTCCTCCGCCAGGAAGCCCTGCACGGCCCGCCGCAAGGCCTCGTGCAGGGCTTCCACCTCGTCGATGCCGTGGCCGCGCAGGCAGCCATGGACCAGCCCGCTTCCCGGATAGAACCCTGCCTCGCCACCCGCCGCGCGTAGCGCTGCGCCATAGCGCTCGCCGTCGTCGCGCAGCGGATCGAATTCGGCGACCGCCACGAAGGCCGGCGGCAGGCCAGTGAAATCAGCGGCCTCCAGAGGTAGCGCCAGCGGCTGTCGTTGCAGCGCCGCCAGCGGCAGGTAGGCGTCCAGGCACGCCTGCACATCGCCGAGGCCGAGCAACGGCGCGTCGGCGCAGTCGATCCGCGAGGGCGATGGCGCAGCGGACAGCAAGGGATAGAGCAATATCTGCGCGGCCGGCGACGGCGCGCCGCCATCGCGCAGGGCCAGGCACAGCGCCGCCGCCAGGTTGCCGCCGGCGCTGTCGCCGGCCACCAGCAGGCGTCGCCCATCCAGCGCTTCGTCCAGCTCGCCCAGGCTCAGCGCCTGCCAGGCACGCAGGCAATCCTGCAATGCCGCCGGGAACGGATGCTCCGGCGCCAGTCGGTAATCCACCGCCAGCACCAGCAGGCCCAGGCGCGCCGCCAGGTCGGCGCAGATGAAATCGTGTGAATCGAGGCCGCCGAGCATCCAGCCACCACCGTGCAGGTAGAGCAGCGCCGGCCAACCGCCGGGCGGTGCCGGGCGGTCGGGGCGATAGCGGCGCACGCGCACCGGCGGCGCGGCCGGCAAGCAGGAGTCGAGCACCCGCAAACCGGCCGGGCGCGGCGGCGCGAACGCCTGGCACATCCGCGCGTAGGCCGCACGTTGCGCATCCAGGCGCGGACTGTCGCTGGCGAACGCCCGGCTGTGCTCGACGAAGCGCCACATCGCCGGAGACAGCGGATACTTCGCAGCCATCGCGCTCAGCGCAGCGGCGGCAGGCCGATCACCCGACCGACACCTTCCGGCACGGGGAGCGCGCGATGTGCCTCGGCGAGCGCCTCGACCCGCGCCAGCACCTCGCCTGCGAACGGCACCGAGCGCGGGCCGTCGAGGCTGACGTGGAGCAGCATCTGCTCGCTCAGCGCCAGCGCCTGCCCGCTGCCAGGCAGGTACAGGGCATGGTGGATATGCAGGCGCTTGCGATCGTGACCGAGCAGTTGCGTGCGCACCTCGACCCTGGCGCCCTCCTTCACCTCGTGGAGGAAGTTCAGGTGGCATTCCAGGGTGAACAGCGAGTGTCCGCTGGCGTCGCGGTTCTGGCTGTCCAGGCCGATATGCGCCATCAGCGCATCGGTGGCGTAGCTGAACACCAGTAGGTAGAAGGCATCGCGCAAGTGGCCGTTGTAGTCCACCCACTCGGGCAGGACCGGCGTCTCGTAGGTCGTCAGGGCTTGGCTCATGGCAGGCTCCGTGGTTGCGCTACGCCCGGCGGGGCGGAAGGCGCGTCATGTCACTCGGCGAAGGCGAAGCCGTGCCGGGCCTTGGTTTCCCTGATCGCCCCGAGCACCGCCAGCAGGCAGTCGTCGCGGTAGCGCTCGAGCTCGGCGATGCTGCGCGCGCCCTGCTGCTCGGCGGTGCCCTCCACCACCCGGTCGATCAGGGCCTCGGTGAGTTCCGGCGCCGGCAGGTAGGTCCAGGGCAATTGCAGCGCCGGGCCGAACTGCGCCATGAAGTGGCGCATGCCGGCGTTGCCACCGGCCAGGGTGTAGGTCAGGAAGGTGCCCATGAACGACCAGCGCAGGCCGGCGCCGAAGCGGATCGCATCGTCGATCTCGCCGGTCGTGGCCACGCCGTCGTTGACCAGGTGCAGCGCCTCGCGCCAGAGCGCCTCGAGCAAGCGGTCGGCGATGAAGCCGGGCACTTCCTTGCGTACGTGCAGCGGACGCATGCCCAGCGACTCGTAGACCCGCATCGCCGCCCGCACGGCCTCGGCAGCGGTGCGTTCGCCGCCGACCACCTCCACCAGCGGCAGCAGGTAGACCGGGTTGAACGGGTGGCCGACCAGGCAGCGCTCGGGGTGGCTCGCCTCGGCGTAGAACTCGCTGGGCAGCAGGCCCGAGGTGGACGAACCGATCAGCACGTCGGGCCGCGCCGCGGCGCTGATCCTGGCGTGCAGGTCGAGCTTCAGGTCGAGCCGCTCGGGGGCGCTCTCCTGGATGAAATCGGCGTCGCCCACGCATTCCTCGATGCTCGCGACGAAGCGCAGGCGCTCCTGCGCCGCGCCGGGCGCTAGGCCCTGTTTCCGCAAGGCCGGCCAGGCATTGGCGACGCGCGCGCGCAACGCCGCTTCGGCGCCCGGCGCCGGATCCCAGGCGACGACGTCGAGGCCGTGGGCCAGGGCGCGGGCGATCCAGCCGCTGCCGATGACGCCGCTACCGAGGGCGGCGAAGGTCTTGATCTCGGTGACGAAGGACATGGACATCTCCAGAGGTTGTTCCCGCCCCCGACGGGGCGGGGAGGAAGAAATCAGCGCGGCTTCAGGTTCATCCTGCGGCGCCCTTCCGCCGGGCTCAGGGCGCGCCCGCCGAGGCGCTCGATGATCTCGATGGCGCGCTCCACCAGGCTGCCGTTGCTCGCCGGCACGCCCTTGTCCAGCCAGATGTTGTCCTCCAGGCCGACCCGCACGTTGCCGCCCAGCAACATGGCCTGAGCGACCATCGGCATCTGCGTGCGGCCGATGCCGAAGCCGGCCCAGGTCGCCCCCGGCGGCAGGTTGTCGGCCATCGCCTTCATGGTCGTGGTATCGGCCGGCGCACCCCAGGGAATGCCCAGGCAGATCTGGAACAGCGGGTCCTCCAGCAGCCCTTCCTTGAGCATCTGCTTGGCGAACCAGAGGTGGCCGGTATCGAAGATTTCCAGCTCGGCCTTGACCCCCAGCTCGGTGATGCGCCGGGCGCCGGCGCGCAGCTGCGCAGGGGTGGAGACGTAGATGTAGTCGCCGTCGCCGAAATTGAGGGTGCCGCAGTCCAGGGTGCAGATTTCCGGCAGCAGCTCCTCGACATGCCTGAGCCGCTCCAGCGGACCGACCAGGTCGGTGCCGGCACCGAACTCCAGAGGCTGCTCGCCCTTGCCGATCTCCAGGTCGCCGCCCATGCCGGCGGTGAGGTTGATGATCACGTCGGTGTCGCTTTCGCGGATACGCTCGACCACTTCGCGGTACAGCGCCACGTCGCGACTGGGCTTGCCGGTGGCGGGGTCGCGGACGTGGCAGTGGGCGACGGTGGCGCCGGCCCTGGCCGCCTCGATGGCGGCCTCGGCAATCTGTTTCGGAGTGACCGGGATCGCCGGATGCCGGCCGACGGTATCGCCGGCGCCGGTCACCGCGCAGGTGACGATGACTTCATGGTTCACGGTGGTAGCTTCCTGTATTCGGGGTGTACGAAGCCCCGCCCGGCCGCGCCGGGCGGAACGGATAGGTGCGGGTTACTTCAGCGAGGCCTGGAGCGCGGCCAGGCCGTCCTTGCCGTCGAAGGTGCTCACGCCATCCAGCCAGGCCTTCAGCGGCTCGGGGTTGGCCTTCAGCCACTGGCGCGCGGCGTCGAGGGGCTGGGTGCGATCGAGGATCGGCGCCATCACCTGGCTGACCTGGGCGCTGCTGAAGCGCAGGTTGTGCAGCAGCCGGGCGACGTTGCCGCACTGCGCCTGGTAGCCGGCGGCGGTCATGGTGGAGACGGTGGCCGCGCCTTCGTCGGGACCGAACACATCCTCGCTGCCGGTGAGGTAGGTCATGTCGATCTGCAGGTTCATCGGATGCGGCTTCCAGCCGAAGAACACCACCCACTGCTTGCGCTTGATCGCCCGCTTCACCGCCGTGAGCATCCCGGCCTCGCTGGACTCCACCAGCTGGAAGCCCTTCAGGCCGAAACGGTTGTCGTCGATCATCTTCCGGGTGATGCGGTTCGAGCCGCTGCCCGGCTCGATGGCGTAGATGCGGCCGCCAAGCTTGTCCTTGAAGCGGGCGATGTCGGCGAAGGTCTTCAGCCCGCCCTCGGCGACGTAGCTCGGCACCGCATAGGTGGACTGCGCGTCGGCCAGGGTCGGCGGCTCGATCACTTCGATCCGGCCTTTGTCCAGGTAAGGCCTGGCGACCGGCTGCATGGTCGGTTGCCAGTAGCCGAGGAACAGGTCCAGCTGCTTGTCTGCCAGGCCGGCCAGGACGATCTGTTGCGAGGCGCTGGTCTGCTTCACCTGGTAGCCCAGGCCGTCGAGCAAGGCTTCGGCCACGGCGCTGCTGGCGACCACGTCGGTCCAGTTCACCGTGCCCAGGCGCACCGTGCGGCACTGCTCGGGTTCGGCGGCCAGGGCGGCGCCACTGGCCAGGATCAGCAGGGCGCAGCCCAGCTGGCGAATCGTCGTCTTCATCGGTCTCCCCTCGTGCGGCTATTGATTGTTTTTCTGCGAGGTGGGCGCCGGCCCCTTGCGAGACCGACCCTGGCGACCAAGGTACGCAGCCGGGACGGCGGCGAAGCGCACTGCGGCGACCAGCTCTTGCACTGCAGCGACCTGGCCATTGCCAAGCGCGGCGGGCCTGCGCTACACACAGGCTGCGCAACCTCAACCCCGGAGCGCCCCATGTCCCAGGACTTCTGGTTTCTCCTGCTGCCCGGCTTCTCGGTAATGGGCTTCGTTTCCGCCGTGGAGCCACTGCGCGTGGCCAACCGCTTCCACGCCGACCTCTATCGCTGGCACGTGCTCAGCGCCGACGGCGGTCCGGTGCTGGCCAGCAATGGCATGTCGGTGAACAGCGACGGCGCGCTGGAGCCGCTGAAGAAAGGCGACCTGCTGTTCGTGGTGGCCGGTTTCGAGCCGCTGCGGGCGGTCACCCCGGCACTGGTGCAGTGGCTGCGCAAGCTCGATCGCAACGGCGTGACCCTCGGTGGCATCGATACCGGCAGCGTGGTGCTGGCCGAGGCCGGTCTGCTCGACGGGCGCCGCGCGACCCTGCACTGGGAAGCCATCGACGCCTTCCAGGAGTCCTACCCGCAACTGAGCGTGACCCAGGAGCTGTTCGAGATCGACGGTCCGCGCATCACCTCGGCCGGCGGCACCGCCTCCATCGACCTGATGCTCGACCTGATCGCCCAGGCCCACGGTCCGCAACTGGCGGTGCAGGTTTCCGAGCAGTTCGTGCTCGGCCGCATCCGCCCGCGCCAGGACCACCAGCGCCTGCAGGTGGCGACCCGCTATGGCGTGAGCAACCGCAAGCTGGTGCAGGTGATCGGCGAGATGGAGCGGCATACCGAGCCGCCACTGACCACCCTGGAGCTGGCCGAGCGCATCCAGGTCACCCGCCGCCAGCTGGAACGGCTGTTCCGCGTGCACCTGGACGACACGCCCTCGAACTTCTACCTCGGCCTGCGCCTGGACAAGGCCCGCCAGTTGCTGCGCCAGACCGACCTCAGCGTGCTACAGGTGAGCCTGGCCTGCGGCTTCGAGTCGCCGTCGTACTTCTCCCGCAGCTACCGCGCGCGCTTCGCCGCCAGTCCCAGCCAGGACCGCGCGGTGCTGCCGCTCAAGGCTCCCGCAGCCACGCCGCCAGGCGCGCCAGCAGGGCGTCGCACGCCTCGAGCTGAGCGAGGCTGACGAACTCGTCCGGCTTGTGGCCCTGGTCCATGCTGCCGGGACCGCAGATCACCGCCGGGATACCGGCCTGGTGGAACAGCCCGCCCTCGGTGCCGAAGGCCACGGTGGAGAAATCCGTCGAACCGCTGAGCAGGCCGATCAGCTCCGCCGCCTGGCTGTCGTCTGCGGTGAGCAGGCCGGGATAGGCCGATAGCGGCGTGAAGCGGATATCGGTACTTCGCTCTACCGCATGCATCCGCGGCAGCAGTTCGCTTTCGGCATAGTCACGGAGTTCCTCGGCGACCTGCCGCGGGTCGTCCGCCGGCAGCGCGCGGACCTCGAAGTCGAAGCGGCACTCGGCGGGCACGATGTTCAGCGCCCGGCCGCCCTGGATCAGTCCGGTCTGCACCGTCGAGTAGGGCGGGTCGAAACGCCGGTCGTGGCGCTCCGGCGCCGCCAGGCGCGCGCCGATCTCGCCGAGGCGGCCGATCAGCCGCGCGGCGTATTCGATGGCATTCACCCCCTGCGGCGCGTAGGCCGAATGGCAGGCCGCGCCGTGCACCTCGCAGCGCATGGCCAGCTTGCCCTTGTGGCCGAGCACCGGCTTCAGCTCGGTGGGCTCGCCGATGATGCACAGCAACGGCTTGTGCGGACGCCGCTCCAGCGCCGCGAGCAGCGAACGGACGCCCAGGCAGCCGACTTCCTCGTCGTAGGAGAACGCCAGGTGCACCGGCAGGCGCAACGGCGCGGCGAGGAACGCCGGGACGGCCGCCAGCACGCAGGCCAGGTAGCCCTTCATGTCCGCCGTGCCACGCCCGTAGAGGCGACCATCGCGCTCGCTGAGCCGGAACGGCGGCACGCTCCAGGCCTGGCCGTCCGCCGGCACCACGTCGGTATGCCCGGAAAGGCAGACGCCGCCACGGTCGCTGGGGCCGATGGTGGCATAGAGATTGGCCTTGCGGCCGTCGGCGTCGAAGAACAGTTCGCTGTCGACGCCGAAACCCGCCAGGTAGTCGCGGACGTAGTCGATCAGCGCCAGGTTGGACTCGCGGCTGACGGTGTCGAAGGCCACCAGGTCGACGAGGATGTCGCGGCTGCCGGGCATGTCGGGCTCCAGGGCGCAGGTCTCGCGCTGCGCCGTCGAGGAAGGGAACGACCCGCTCACTCGTCGCCGGGCACGCCGTAGCTCGGCGCACGGGTCGGGTCGAGGGCGCGGGTCACATAGTCCTGCATCTGCGGCTTGTAGGCGAGCCACAGTCGCTCGAGCTGGCCGATGGGGTCGTGCTCGGCCCAGTCGACGCGCAGGTCGACCACCGGCCAGAGCAGGTCGCCGACCACCGACAGCGCCGCCGAATGCACCGGCCCGGCTTCGCCACCAGCGGCCAGCGCGGCACCCATCGCCGCCAGCAGGCGCTCGGCGAGCAGGCCTTCGGCGTTCTCGAAGGCATCCACCATCGCCTCGATCACTTCCGGCGCGGCCAGCAGGTTGCCGGCCGCCACGCATTGTTCGCCGGCCCGCGCATGGTGGACGCCGAGCGCCTCGCGGCCGGTGAACAACGCGGTGCGGCCGTGCTGGTCGATCACCGTGACCTGGCGATACTGGCCATAGCCGTTGCTGCTCAGCGCCTGGTCCAGCGCTTCGCCAGGGGCCAGGCCCTGGTCGAGGCGGTCGAGGATCTGCGGGCCGAGCGCCGGCAGGGTGATGTTCTGCGTAGCCACCGCGCCGGTGCCGGCGCGCAGCCAGGGACAACGGGCGCCGACGGCGATGCTCGACGAGCTGATGGCGATGCCCAACTGGCCGGTTTCGGCGCAGCGGCCGACGATGGAAAAGGTCATGGCGCGCGCCTCCTCATTGCTGCCAGTCGTCGGGAATCACCGCGATCACGTCGATCTCCATCAGCCACTGCGGCTGGCCGAGGGCCGAGACCACCAGTCCGGTGGAGATCGGGAACACCCCTTTGAGCCACTTGCCGACTTCGCGATAGACCGGCTCGCGGTAGCGCGGATCGATCAGGTAGGTGGTGGTCTTGACGATGTGCGAGAGGTCGCTGCCGGCTTCCTCAAGCAGTTGCTTGACGTTCTTCATCGCCTGCTCGGCCTGGGCGCGCGGATCGCCGAGGCCGACCAGGTTGCCGTCGAAGTCGGTGCCGACCTGGCCGCGCACGTACACCGTGTTGCCGGCGCGCACGGCCTGGCAGAGATCGTTGTCCAGGGACTGGTTGGGGTAGGTGTCCTTGGTGTTGAACATGCGAATGCGGGTATGGGTAGGCATCAGCTGACTTCCTGGAGGCTGGTTTGCGGAGCTTGCGAGGCGCGGTCCTGTTCCTGGCGCTGGGCGGCGTCGCGGTATGCGAGGTACTTGCGCTGGATGGCGATGTGGTCGGCGACATGGCGCGCGTCGTGCCAGACGCCCCAGATGAACGAGGAGCCGCGCCGCGACAGCCAGGGCAGGCCGATGAAATACACGCCGGGTTCGCTGGACACACCACGCTGGTGGCGCGGCTTGCCGTCGCGGTCGAAGGCATCGACCTGCAGCCAGCCGAAGTCGACGGCATAGCCGGTGGCCCAGATGATGCTGCCCACCCCGGCCTCGGCCAGGTCCAGTTCGAGGATCGGATCGGTCACGCACTGCGGGTCCGGCAGCCGGCGGCGCGCCTCGGGCTCTTCCGGCAGGTCAAGGCCGTTGCGGGCGATATAGGCGTCGGCGGCGTCGAGCAACGCCAGGTAGTTCTCGTCGCCGCGCGCCAGGTTCTCCGCCAGGTCCGGCCGGAAGGTCGCGACGCCGTCGACGAAGGATTCGGTCAGTCCGACCAGGGTCACGCCCTGATGCGCCAGGGCGCGGAAGTCCACGGTATGTCCGCCGCGGGCACCGCTCACGGCGATGGTCACATGCTCGCGCCCGGGCTTGGCGACTTCCGCATCCCATTCGCCGAGCACGCCCAGCCACCAGCAGAAGTCGCGGTTGCGGTAGGAACGCGGCGGACGGTCATGAGCGCCCACCGAGAGGTAGACCTGGCGCCCGGCACGTTGCAGCTCGTCGGCGATCTGTACCCCCGACGAACCGGCGCCGACCACCAGTACCGCACCTTCGGGCAGCTGCTGCGGGTTGTAGTAGTGGGCCGAGTGGATCTGCCGGATACGCTCGTCGCGCGGCGCGATCGGCGGGATCACCGGACGCTGGAACGGGCCAGTGGCGGCGACCACGCGGTTGGCCTCGATGGTCCCGGCGGAGGTTTCCACGGTGAAGCCGGGGCGGCCGACATTGCGCACCACCTTCCTCACCTCGACGCCGGTACGGATCGGCGCGTCGAATTTCTTCGCGTAGGCCTCGAAATAGGCCGCCACCTGGTCCTTGCCGGGGAAACCGTCGGGATCGATGTCGAATTCCATTCCCGGGAAGCGGTCGTGCCAGGCCGGGCCGTTGGCCACCAGCGAGTCCCAGCGTCCGCTGCGCCAGGCCTCGGCGATGCGGTTGCGCTCCAGGACCAGGTGCGGCACGCCGAGCCGGCTCAGGTGCTCGCTCATCGCCACGCCGGCCTGGCCGGCGCCGACGACGAGGGTGTCGGTCTTTTCCACGGTCCCGTCCGTGCGCGAGGGCAAGGCGGTGCGATTCAGGTCGGTCATGGCTCGGTTCCTCGGACTCTGGTCGTTCTTGTTCTGCGGTTGCGTGATGGCCGCATTCTGTTCAGAGCCGGGGAATAGCGAAATTATGATTTTTGTAGTCGCTGGCTAGGGAAAAGCTGCACGCCCGCGCGGTCGGCGGGCGGCAGAGGCGTCGCTCAGGACCTGCCGACGATCTGGCGAGCTGGAGAAACCGGGCGAAAACAGCCGGGGAAGCGGAGTCTCCGAACGGCAACCGAGTTTTCCGAAGCCGTTTCCAACGCGGTTTTGCCGACGTACAGAGTCCGCGAAGGTTTTCAGAGGATCGGCGAGACCAGCCGCGCCACGCGCATCCCCAGTTGCTGCAGGCGGCGCACGCTGCGGCGGTCTTCCGGAGTGAATTCGAGCGACTCGGCGAAGTCCGCCTCGAGCATCGCCTCCACCTCGCCGGCGAAGCCCTCGTCGACGGTCACCACCATCACCTCGAAATTCAGCCGGAACGAACGGTTGTCCAGGTTGGCGCTGCCGACGGCGGCGGTGTCGCGGTCCACCAGCACCACCTTCTGGTGGAGGAAGCCGGGCTGGTAGCGGAACACCTTGACCCCGGCACGGATCGCTTCCAGCGCGTAGAGGCTGGACGCGGCATACACCGTGCGGTGGTCCGGGCGCGAGGGGATCAGCAGGCGCACGTCGACGCCGCGCAGCACCGCCAGGCGCAGGGCGGCCATCACCGCTTCGTCGGGAACGAAATACGGCGAGGTGATCCAGACCCGCTCGTGGGCGGCGTTGATCATCTCGACGAAGAACAGCGAGCAGGTTTCCTGGGCATCCGCCGGGCCGCTGGCGACCACCTGGCAGAGCGCGCCCTCGCTGTCGTACTGCGGCGGCAGGATCAGCGGCGGCAGGCTGTGGGTCGCCCAGTACCAGTCCTCGGCGAAGCTTTCCTGCAGGCACGCCACCGCCGGCCCGCGCAGTTCCATGTGGGTGTCGCGCCAGGGCGCCAGCGGCGGCTTCTCGCCGAGGTACTCGACGCCGACGTTATGCCCGCCGACGAAACCGCACTCGCCATCCACCACCACGACCTTGCGGTGGTTGCGGAAATTCACCTGGAAGCGGTTGAGCATGCCGCTGCCGGTGCTGAAGCCGTGCACCTGCACGCCGCCCTGGCGCAGCCGCTCGACAAAGCGGTGCGGCAGCGCGTGGCTGCCGATGGCGTCATAGAGGAAGAACACCTCGACGCCGTTGGCCGCGCGTTCCAGCAGCAGTTGCTGGAGGCGCTGGCCGAGGGCGTCGTCGCGGACGATGAAGAACTGCACCAGGATCACCTGGCGGGCGGCGGAAATCGCCTTGAACATCGCTTCGAAGCTGGCCTCGCCGTTGACCAGCAGGCGCACCCGGTTGTTCGCCAGGGTCGGCGTGCGGGTCATCCGCACCAGCGCCTTGAGCCCCTTGTAGCCGCTGACCTGGCGGGCCGCCAGGGCCTCCTCGACCCAGGGACGCCAGTCCAGCTCGGCGGCCGCCAGGTGCATCTCGCGGTTGGCCTGACGCCGCGCCTCGATGTAGGCGTCGAAACGGCTGCGACCGAACACCAGGTACGGCAGCAGGGTCAGGTACGGCATGAATACCAGCGAGGTGGCCCAGGCGATCGCGCCCTGTGCGGTGCGCACGGTGAGCACGGCATGGATGGCGGCGACGAAGCCGAGTATCTGGATGCCGACCAGCAGCAGGCCGAGGTAGGTGGTGGAGGTCATTGCGCGAGGTCGATCCTTGTCCACTCCGGTGGCGGCCATCATAGCCCTCTCCGGGGTAGGTCTGGCCAGCCTGGCAAACAGCCAGGGGGCGAGGCGGGATTGGCAGGATCCGTGGGATCGACGTCATTCGGCCGCGCTCGCCCTGCCCTACGCTGTTCCCATCGAAAACCACCGCAGACCGAGGAGCCCGCCATGAGCGACGTCCGTCCCCCGCTTCCCCCCTTCACCGCCGAAACCGCCGCGCAGAAGGTCCGCGCCGCCGAGGACGGCTGGAACAGCCGCGACCCGCAGCGCGTCTCGCTGGCCTACAGTCCCGACAGCGTCTGGCGCAATCGCTCGACCTTCGTCCGCGGCCGCGAGCGGATCGTCGAATTCCTCAGCGGCAAGTGGCAGCGCGAGCAGGAGTACCGGCTGATCAAGGAACTCTGGGCGTTTACCGGCAACCGCATCGCCGTGCGCTTCGCCTATGAATGGCACGACGACTCGGGCAACTGGTTCCGCTCCTACGGCAACGAGAACTGGGCGTTCGACGAGCAGGGCTTGATGTACGAACGTCACGCCAGCATCAACGACCTGCCGATCCGCGAGGACCAACGGCTGTTCCGCTGGCCCCTGGGGCGCCGGCCGGACGACCATCCGTCGCTCGGCGAACTCGGCCTCTGAACCCGCGCCGGCAGGGGCGCGCGCACTCCCCGTTGGCGGCCCCGGGCGGCCAGCGCCTGTTCCATCCGCGACATTGCCCTCCGTCGTTGCGGTCGCACGCTTGACGCTTTCGGCACGACCCTGGTCGTTTTCGGGCCGGGTCGCGCCGGGCCCCGACGATATGCTGCCCCCAAAGCGTCGGCACAAGTCCCGGCGCGCCCAGCCTGAAAGGGGTATGCCAGATGAGCCCAGCCGAATTGCACGCCGACAGCATCGTCATCGACGGTCTGATCATCGCCAAGTGGAACCGCGAACTGTTCGAGGACATGCGCAAGGGCGGCCTGACCGCCGCCAATTGCACCGTATCGGTATGGGAAGGCTTCCAGGCGACGGTGAACAATATCGTCGCCAGCAACAAGCTGATCCGCGACAACAGCGACCTGGTGATCCCGGTGCGCAGCACCGCGGACATCCGCAAGGCCAAGGAGCAGGGCAAGACCGGCATCCTCTACGGCTTCCAGAATGCCCACGCATTCGAGGACCAGATCGGCTACGTCGAGGTGTTCAAGCAGCTCGGCGTGGGCATCGTGCAGATGTGCTACAACACCCAGAACCTGGTCGGCACCGGCTGCTACGAGCGTGACGGCGGGCTCTCCGGCTTCGGTCGGGAGATCGTCGCGGAGATGAACCGGGTCGGCATCATGTGCGACCTCTCCCACGTCGGCAGCAAGACCTCCGAAGAGGTAATCCTCGAATCGAAGAAACCGGTCTGCTACTCCCACTGCCTGCCGTCCGGCCTCAAGGAACACCCGCGCAACAAGTCCGACGAGGAGCTGAAGTTCATCGCCGATCATGGCGGCTTCGTCGGCGTGACCATGTTCGCGCCGTTCCTCAAGAAAGGCATCGACTCGACCATCGACGACTACGCCGAGGCCATCGAGTACGTGATGAACATCGTCGGCGAGGACGCCATCGGCATCGGCACCGATTTCACCCAGGGCCACGGCCACGACTTCTTCGAGTGGCTGACCCACGACAAGGGCTACGCCCGGCGCCTGACCAACTTCGGCAAGATCGTCAACCCGCTGGGCATCCGCACCGTCGGCGAATTCCCCAACCTCACCGAGACCCTGCTCGAGCGCGGCATGCCCGAGCGCGTGGTGCGCAAGGTGATGGGCGAGAACTGGGTAAGGGTCCTGCGCGACGTCTGGGGCGAGTAACTCCCGGCCCATTCCCGACTCGTCGCCTCTCCCTCCAGGGAGGGGCATTGCATCGCACCCATCTTCCCTCTCCCCGCCTCTCTCCCCGAAGGGAGAGAGGGAGTCAAAAGAATCGGAGCTTACACCATGGCCAAACATGCCCCCCAACTGCCCATCGAGGTCGACAGCGAGACCGGCGTCTGGACCACCGACGCCCTGCCGATGCTCTACGTACCGCGACATTTCTTCGTCAACAACCACATGGGCATCGAGGAAGTGCTGGGCGCCGACGCCTACGCCGAGATCCTCTACAAGACCGGCTACAAGTCCGCCTGGCACTGGTGCGAGAAGGAAGCCGAATGTCACGGCCTGGAGGGCGTGGCGGTGTTCGAGCACTACATGAAGCGCCTGTCCCAGCGCGGCTGGGGCCTGTTCGAGATCGAGCGGATCAACCTCGAGGAAGGCACCGCCGAGGTCCGCCTGCGGCACTCCGCCTTCGTCTACGTCTACGGCAAGGTCAATCGCAAGGTCGATTACATGTTCACCGGCTGGTTCGCCGGCGCCATGGACCAGATCCTCGCCGCCCGCGGCAGCAGCCTGCGCACCGTGGCCGAACAGGTCTACAGCGGCGCCGAGGACGGTCACGAAGACGGCCTGTTCGTCGTCAAACCCCTGTAAGCCGAGGAAAGGGTCATGGCCTTCGAAGCAATGTTCCAGCCGATCCAGATCGGCAAGCTGACCATCCGCAACCGCGTGCTCTCCACCGCCCACGCCGAGGTCTACGCCACCGACGGCGGGATGACCACCGAGCGCTACGTGAAGTACTACGAGGAAAAGGCCAAGGGCGGCATCGGCCTGGCCATCTGTGGCGGCTCCTCGGTGGTCGCCATCGACAGCCCGCAGCAGTGGTGGAGTTCGGTGAACCTGTCCACCGACCGGATCATCCCGCACTTCCAGAACCTGGCGGACGCCATGCACAAGCACGGCGCCAAGATCATGATCCAGATTACCCACATGGGGCGCCGTTCGCGCTGGGACGGCTACCACTGGCCGACCCTGATGTCGCCGTCGGGTATCCGCGAGCCGGTGCACCGCGCCACCTGCAAGACCATCGAGGTGGAGGAGATCTGGCGGGTCATCGGCAACTACGCGCAGGCCGCCCGCCGCGCCAAGGAAGGCGGCCTGGACGGCGTCGAGCTGTCCGCCGTGCACCAGCACATGATCGACCAGTTCTGGAGCCCGCGGGTCAACAAGCGCACCGACGAATGGGGTGGCAGCTTCGAGGGGCGCATGAAGTTCGGCCTCGAGGTGCTCAAGGCGGTGCGCGCCGAGGTCGGCGAGGACTTCTGCGTCGGCATGCGCATCTGCGGCGACGAGTTCCACCCGGACGGCCTGTCCCACGAGGACATGAAGCAGATCGCCAAGTACTACAGCGATACCGGCATGCTCGACTTCATCGGCGTGGTCGGCTCCGGCTGCGATACCCACAACACCCTGGCCAACGTCATCCCCAACATGACCTTCCCGCCGGAGCCGTTCCTGCACCTGGCGGCCGGCATCAAGGAAGTGGTCGACGTGCCGGTGCTGCACGCGCAGAACATCAAGGACCCGAACCAGGCTACGCGCATCCTCGAAGGCGGCTACGTGGACATGGTCGGCATGACTCGCGCGCACATCGCCGACCCGCACCTGATCGCCAAGATCAAGATGGGCCAGGTCGACCAGATCAAGCAGTGCGTCGGCGCCAACTACTGCATCGACCGCCAGTACCAGGGCCTGGACGTGCTGTGCATCCAGAACGCCGCGACCTCCCGCGAATACATGGGCGTGCCGCACATCATCGAGAAGTCCGCCGGACCGAAGCGCAAGGTGGTGGTGGTCGGCGGCGGGCCGGCCGGGATGGAAGCGGCCCGCGTGGCGGCCGAGCGCGGCCACGACGTGACCCTGTTCGAGAAGAAGGAGCAGCTCGGCGGCCAGATCACCACCGCCGCCAAGGCGCCGCAACGCGACCAGATCGCCGGCATCACCCGTTGGTACCAGCTGGAGCTGGCGCGCCTGGGCATCGACCTGCGCCTGGGCACCGCGGCCGACCCCGAGACCATCCTCGACCTGCGCCCGGACGTGGTGGTGCTGGCCAACGGCGGACATCCGTTCCTCGAGCAGAACGAACACTGGGGCGCCGCCGACGGCCTCGTGGTGAGCAGCTGGGACGTGCTCGACGGCACGGTCGAGCCAGGCAAGAACGTGCTGGTCTACGACACCATCTGCGAGTTCAGCGGCATGTCGGTGGCGGACTTCCTCGCCGACAAGGGCGCCCAGGTGGAGATCGTCACCGACGACATCAAGCCGGGCGTGGCCATCGGCGGCACCACCTTCCCCACCTACTACCGCAGCATGTATCCCAAGGAAGTGATCATGACCGGCGACCTCATGCTGGAGAAGGTCTACCGCGAGGGCGACAAGCTGGTGGCGGTGCTGGAGAACGAATACACCGGCGCGCGGGAAGAGCGGGTGGTCGACCAGGTGGTGGTGGAAAACGGCGTGCGCCCCGACGAGAGCCTCTACTACGCGCTCAAGCAGGGCTCGCGGAACAAGGGCCAGATCGACGTCGAGGCGCTGTTCGCGATCCAGCCGCAGCCCTGCCTCAGCCAGCCCGGAGAAGGCTACCTGCTGTTCCGCATCGGCGACTGCGTGGCCCAGCGCAACACCCATGCGGCGATCTATGACGCGCTGCGCTTGTGCAAGGATTTCTAAGACACGCCTCGTGGCATCCGACCGGCACGGCCGCTCCCCCTCTCCCGCAAGCGGGAGAGGGGGCCGATCCAGCGCCGCCTGACGTCCCGCAGGGAGACCAGAAATGCTCGACACCCTCCTCCCCGTCCTGCTCTTCGCCGCCCTGGCACTTGCCGTGCTCGGCGCCGCGAAGCGCTTCCTCATGTGGCGCCGCGGCCGACCCGCCAAGGTCGACTGGATCGGCGGCCTCATGCAGATGCCGCGTCGCTACCTGGTGGACCTGCACCATGTGGTAGAGCGCGACAGGTACATGTCCAGGACCCACGTCGCCACCGCCGGCGGCTTCGTCCTGGCGGCGCTGCTGGCGATCCTGGTGCACGGTTTCGGGCTGCACGGCCGGATCCTCGGCTTCGCCCTGCTGGCGGCCACGGCGCTGATGTTCGTCGGCGCGCTGTTCGTCGCCCGCCGCCGCCTCGACCCACCGTCGCGGCTGTCGAAGGGCCCCTGGATGCGCCTGCCGAAGAGCCTGCTGGCGTTCGCCGCGAGCTTCTTCCTCGCCACCCTGCCGGTGGCCGGCATCCTGCCGGAAGGCTTCGGCGGCTGGTTCCTCGCCGGCCTCCTCGCCATTGGCGTGGCCTGGGGCGTGTCCGAGCTGTTCCTCGGCATGACCTGGGGCGGGCCGATGAAGCATGCCTTCGCCGGTGCCCTGCACCTGGCCTGGCACCGCCGCGCCGAACGCTTCGGCGGCGGCCGCTCCACCGGCCTCAAGGCGCTCGACCTGGCCGATCCGCAGGCGCCGCTGGGCGTGGAAAAACCCAGCGACTTCACCTGGAACCAGTTGCTCGGGTTCGACGCCTGCGTGCAGTGCGGCAAGTGCGAGGCGATGTGCCCGGCGTTCGCCGCCGGCCAGCCGCTGAACCCGAAGAAGCTGATCCAGGACATGGTCATCGGCCTGGCCGGAGGCAACGACGCGAAGTTCGCCGGCAGCCCCTATCCAGGCAAACCGCTGGGCGAGCACGGCGGCGGCCCGCACCAGCCGATCGTCGCGCTGGATGGCAAGGCCCTGGTCGACGCCGACACCCTGTGGTCCTGCACCACCTGCCGGGCCTGCGTCGAGGAGTGCCCGATGATGATCGAGCACGTCGACGCCATCGTCGACATGCGCCGCCACCTGACCCTGGAGAAAGGCGCCACGCCGAACAAGGGCGCCGAGGTGCTGGACAACCTGATCGCCACCGACAACCCCGGCGGCTTCGCCCCCGGCGGCCGGTTGAACTGGGCGGCCGACCTGAACCTGCCGCTGATGAGCGAGAAGAAGAGCGCCGACGTGCTGTTCTGGGTCGGCGACGGCGCCTTCGACATGCGCAACCAGCGCACCCTGCGCGCCTTCGTGAAGATCCTCAAGGCGGCCGCGGTGGACTTCGCCGTGCTCGGCCTGGAGGAGCGCGACAGCGGCGACGTGGCGCGCCGGCTGGGCGACGAGGCGACCTTCCAGAACCTGGCCAGGCGCAATATCGCGACCCTGGCGAAATACCGCTTCACCCGCATCGTCAGCTGCGACCCGCACAGCTTCCATGTGCTGAAGAACGAATACGGCGCCCTCGGCGGCGACTACCAGGTACTGCACCACAGCACCTTCATCGACGAACTGCTGCGCGCCGGCACGCTGCAACCGGGCCGCAGCAAGGCCGGCAGCGTCACCTACCACGACCCCTGCTACCTGGGCCGCTACAACGGCGAGTACGAGGCGCCGCGCAACGTGCTGCGCGCACTCGGCATCGAGGTCAAGGAAATGCAACGCTCCGGCTTCCGCTCGCGCTGTTGCGGCGGCGGCGGCGGCGCGCCGATCACCGACATCCCCGGCAAGCAACGGATTCCCGACATGCGCATGGCCGACATCCGCGAGACCGGCGCCGAGCTGGTGGCCGTCGGCTGCCCGCAGTGCACCGCGATGCTCGAAGGCGTGGTGGCACCGCGGCCGGAGATCAAGGACATCGCCGAGCTGGTGGCGGAAGCGCTGATAGAGCAGGCGGAAGCGCCGGCAAAAAAGCCGGTGCGGCGTGAAGCCGTGGCGGAGGTGCATTGATGAGAGTGTCGAGCTTCACATCGAATCTGCTGCTGACCGGGGCAGCACGGATAGCGGCCTCTCCCTCCAGGGAGGGGGCCGCGGGATCGGGTAGCCGCAGCCACAGGAAGCATTCCGCATGAACGACATCGTCCGTCGCGATCCACGCGCCGAATGGATCGCCCGCAACCGCCTGCATCCGCTGCATGCGGCCATGCACTCCGCCCAAGGCGGCGAGGTGCGCTGGATGGGCCCCCACGGCGTGGTCCGCAAGAACCCGCACGCCGTCGGCTTCGTCGGCCCCAACGGCATCCGCCGCATCGATCGCTCCGGCGGCCAGCAGGGCAGCGGCGCGCGCCGCGCCAGCGCAGTGCAGGAAGCGCAGTTGCCGCTGCATGTGGTCGAGCAACCGGCATTCCTCGTCGCGGTGGTCCCGGACATGGTCGGCGGCCGTCTCTCCAGCCACGACAAGGACCTCCTCGGACTGGCCCGCAAGCTCGCCGGCAACGACGGCGCGGTGCTCGCCGTGGTGTTCGGCGAACACAAGGAAAGCGCCTTCGACAGCGCCGGCGTCGACCGCCTGCTGCACCTCGCCGGCGGCGAGTACGACGGCTACGCGCCCGAGCAGCGAATACTCGCCCTGCGCAACCTGGAGAACCAGCTCGCCCCGCGCCACTGGCTGTTCCCGGACAGTCGCAACGGCGGTGGCGAACTGGGCCGGCGCCTGGCCGCCGCACTCGGCGAACGGCCGGCCGGACGCGTCTGGCAGGTCGAGGACGGCCGCTGCATCGGCCGCGCCGGCGCCGGCCGCGAGGACATCCAGCGCGCCCTGCCGCGCCTGCTGCTGGCCGCGGCGGAATGCGCCGAGCCGGTCAGCGAAACCCGCCATGAGGCTCGCGAACTGCACATGGCCGCGCAGGTGGCGCGCAACCTGCCACGCATCGAGGACCTCGGCCCGGTGGCCGTGGACCCGGCGCGGATCCCCATGGCCGAGGCCGAGTTCATTCTCTCCGGCGGCAACGGCGTGCAGGACTGGGCGCTGTTCCACCAGGCCGCCGCCGCCCTCGGCGCCACCGAGGGCGCCTCGCGGGTGGCGGTGGACGACGGGCACATGCCGCGCAACCGTCAGGTCGGCGCCACCGGTACCTGGGTCACCGCGCGGGTCTACCTGGCGGTGGGCATCTCCGGGGCGATCCAGCACCTGCAGGGCATCGGCGCCTGCGACAAGGTGGTGGCGGTGAACCGCGACGCCGGCTGCGACATGATCAAGCGCGCCGATCTCTCGGTGATCGGCGACTCGACGGAAATCCTCCGCGCGCTGATCCGCCTGGCCGAGGCACACCGCAACGGCGCCGCCCGCGATGCGGCCTGAACCCGCTTCCACGTACCTTTCATCGGTATCGAACCATGACTGAGCTGAACATCGTCGCGCTGGTCTCCATCGGCGCCCACCCCGCCTCCGGACGCCCGCGCCGCGCCGAACAGGACGCCCGCGCGGTGGAACTCGGCCTGCGCCTGAGCGGCCCGCGCCTGCAAGTGCTGCACGCCGGCGACCCGCACGCCGAGGCGCTGCGCGGCTATCTCGGCATGGGCCTGGAACGCTTGTCCGTGCTGGAACAGCCGGCCGGCGCCGACGCCCTGCCCGCACTGGCCGAGCACCTGCGCGACTCCCGCGCGCAACTGGTGCTCACCGGCAGCCAGGCGGAAACCGGGGAAGGCTCCGGGATGCTGCCCTTCCTCCTCGCCGAGCGCCTGGGCTGGCCACTGGTGGTCGGCCTGGCCGAGGTCGAGAAGGTCGAAGACGGCAGCGCCCAGGTCCTCCAGGCTCTGCCTCGCGGGCAGCGACGCCGGCTGCGGGTACGCCTGCCGTTCGTCGCCAGCGTCGACAACGCCGCACCGGCGGCCCGGCAGAGCGCCTTCGGCCCGGCTAGGCGTGGCGAGATCGAGGCCCATGAGGTGGAGGTGGTCGACGACCCACTGCTCGCCGAAGACAGCCTGCAACCGGCCCGGCCGCGACCGAAGCGGCTCAAGGTAATCAAGGCGAAGACCGGCGCCGAGCGAATGAAAGCCGCCACCGCCAAGGCCTCCGGCGGTACCGGGCAGGTACTCAAGGATCTTTCGGCGGAAGCCGGCGCCGAAGCCATCTTCAAGCTCCTGCGCGAGGAAGGCGTGATCCGCTGAAGCGGGTCAGAACGCACTGTGCGCCAGATCACAAGTTATGACGTGGTGACGATAAATTATTGTATTACGATAATTTATTCCCTAGTTTCGCCATCCAGACGCGAAACACACAGGGGAACCCGGCATGGCGCTGTCCACGCATCTCAGCAACCACAAGCTCTATCTGCTCGGCATGCTCTGCGCCATCCTGGCCTGGGGCATGGCCTGCATCGAACTCGGAGCGAACACCCACCTCTGGTTCTCCGGCCTCAGCGAGCAGGGCTACCTGCAGGCCTGGAGCGATGAAATGCCGCGCCTGGCCAGCGACGGCTTCGTCCTGTCCTGGAGCAGCCGGGCGCTGCTGATGCTGCTGGACTACCTGCCGACCCTGCTTTCCGCGTTCGGCCTGGCGCTCACCGGCCTGTTCTTCCGCCGCCTGGCCAAGGGCGAACGCTGGTCGCAGCGCAACGCCAGGACCCTGGTGCACATCGGCCTGCTGTCCTTCCTGGCACTCTTGCTCCAGCCATTTATCAATACGCTGCAAGGTCTTGTACTATCTCTCGACCTGCCCGACGGCGAGCGTGTCCTGAGCGTTTCGATAGGACTCACTTCCGAAGCGGCCTACGAGTTCCTCAAGGCGATCTTTCTCTGCTCGTTCGGCCTGATGATGAGCGAAGCCAGGAAACTGGACGAAGAAGTAAGAGCCTTCATATGACGACCCCATGATCATCATCCGACTAGACGTCATCCTGGCGAAGAACAAGGTCCGCTCCAAGGAGCTGGCGGAAGCCATCGGTATCACCGAACAGAACCTGTCCCTGCTGAAGAACGGCAAGGTCAAGGGCATCCGCCTCGACACCCTGGAGAAGATCTGCGCCTTCCTGGACTGCCAGCCGGGCGACATCCTGGAATACGTCGCGGACGACTGATCCCCGCTCCACCCTTTCCCAACCAGAAACCATGAACAGACACCTGAACCTCTCGGGCGTTGCGCTCGCGCTCGCCCTGATCTCGGGCTGCGGCCCCTCCGTCCGCTACCAGTACGTGATGCCGCCAAGCGAGGCGGGACGCACCTGCGTCGCCCAGTGCCGCACGCAACAGAGCCAGTGCGAAAGCCTCGCGCGCCTGGAATGGCAGAACGAAAACCGCCTGCGCGAAGCGGAACGGCGCAGCTACCACTATTGCAGCCAGGGCAAGAGCAAGAAGCAGGCGCGCAAGGAATGCCTGGCACCAGGCTATTCCTCCTCGTTCGGCTACAACGGCTTCGGCGGCTCCGGCAACTTCAACTGCGGTTCCGACTACGACCGCTGCTTCACCGACATCTGCGGCGGCACCATCCGCCGCATCGTCGAGCAACCCCAATGATCCCCGCCCACCGGAGTATCCCCATGAGCCGACGCCTCTTCCCTTTCCTGCCGTGCCTGTTCCTGGTCGGCTGCGCCCAGGGCTACCCCTCCTTCTCCGGCAGCCTTCCGGACTTCCGCGTCAGCGGCGACGAACGCAGCTACGCCGAGCGCGCCGATGACTGCCTGAAGCGGCGCAACTGCCCGCCGGCCACCGATCGCGATCCCTTCGTCGCCGACCCCGGGCACTACTCGCTGGGCGGCAGCTTTCACTGGTGAAGCCGGGTGCCGAAGCCTGGCAACCGACCACGGACCTGGCTTCGGCAGGCGCTTTTCTTTATCCTGCGCGCCCTTTGAACGACTGGGACGAGATCATGCTGGAGAACACCCTGGAACGCCTGGAAACCCTGGTAGCCGAGCTACTGCAACAGAACCAGGCCCTGCGCGACAGCCACGACCAGCTTCAGCAGCAGCTGCGCCAGGCCACCGAGGAAAACGAAACCCTGCAACTCTCCATGCTCGAGCAGGAAGAAAAGCAGAGCGGCACCCAGGCCCGCCTGGAAGCCCTGGTCGAGCGCCTCAGCGCGCAGCAACCGGTTAGCGCATGAGCCGCGACGGCGTCCAGGTCCTGTCGATCCTCGGCCGGGACTATTCGATCCGCGTGCCGGCCGGCGAGGAGCGGGCCCTCGCGGACGCCGCCGCGTTGCTGCAGGCGGAAGTGGACGCCAACAAGCGCAAGTTTCCCTACGTCACCAGCAACGAGCTGGTGGTGCTTTCCGCGCTCAACCTCTGCGCCCGCCAGCTCGGCGCGAACGACGGCGAGTCGCCGCGCCTGCGGGCGGTGGAGCAGCGCCTGGAGGCGCTGGTCGAGCGGATCGCCGGGGCATCGAGCTAGTCGCGCGCCTGCGGACTCGCCCAATACAGCTGCCGATGCCCGCGCGCCTGGTAGTCCTTGACCAGCGCGCAGGCCTCGTCGCGCGTCAGGTCGCGGCGCATGACGAAGGCATTGCCGTTGTCGTCCTGGCGCCACAGGCACCAGCGCGTTTCCTCCGCCGGCTTCGCCGCCACCGCGTCAGGCCTTCAGGGTCGAAGTCTTGCGCAGGCGCAGCGCGAGCATGACCAGCAGCACGCCGAAGAACACCGCGTAGGCGCCGATCACCCAGACCACCGCCAGCGCCCCGGCGCCGGGGTTGGCGATCATCAGCACGCCGAACAGCACCGAGATGGCGCCAGAGAGGATCATCCACCATTCGTTCTGGATCGACTTGCGCAGGCGGATCGCCGCGACGATCTGGAAGATGCCCATCGCCAGCGCCCAGCCGGCGATGATCAGGAGCAGGCCGATGGCGGTCAGTTGCGGCCAGAAGAACGCAACCAGGCCGGCCGCCACGCCGATCACCCCGACCAGCGCCAGCGGCCAGTTGAACTGCCCGTCGCTGCGCATGTTGAACGCGGCGATCAGGGCGAACGCCCCGTCCACCAGCGCGTAGGCGCCCCAGAACAGCACCAGCACGGTCAGCGCCAGGGCCGGCGAGAGCAGGGTCAGGACGCCGAACACCAGCGCCGCCACGCCGCGCAGGGCCACCAGTTTCCAGTGCTTGCCCAGTTCGGCCCACAGGGGATTGTTTTCCACGCTTGCCTCCAGAGGGCGCCCTTGAGCGGCCCGTTCAGGTTGAGTCCTCCCACCTTAGTCCTTTTGCCGGGAGGCTGTCAGGGGGCGGAGGCGGGAGGCAAGGCGAGCGCGCGGGCTCAGGGCCGGGACTTCTCCGGCGGCCGCTGGCGGCGCCAGCAGGCGAACAGGTTCCAGGCCAGCAGCAGGCTGACGAAAGCGGAACTGACGTAGAACAGCAGGTTGTCCATGACCTTTCCTCCGCAGCGGCGCCCCGCCAGGGGGCGCCTCGTCCGGCTCAGCTGCCGGCCACCTTGCGCACGTGGGCGGACTCCTCGCCAAGGTTGTTCAGCATGCGCTCGCTGTACCAGTCGAGGAAATTGATCACGCCGAACTCGTAGGTCTTCGAGTATGGACCAGGCTGGTAGGCGTCGGAGTTGATCCCGCGCTGGTTCTCCTCGGCCAGCCGGCGATCCTGGTCGTTGGTCGCGTCCCATACCTCGCGCAGGCGCGCCACGTCGTAGTCGACGCCTTCCACCGCGTCCTTGTGCACCAGCCATTTGGTGGTGACCAGGGTTTCCTGGGCGCTGATCGGCCACACGGTGAAGACGATCAGGTGGTCGCCCATGCAGTGGTTCCAGGAGTGCGGCAGGTGCAGGATGCGCATCGAGCCGAGGTCGGGGTTCTTGATCCGGCCCATGAGCTTCTTGCTGCCCTGCTTGCCGTCCATGGTCATCGACACGGTGCCGTCCAGCAGCGGCATGCGCACGATGCGATTGCGCAGGCCGAAGCTGGCGTGGGCGTACGGGATCTTCTCGGCGTCCCAGGCGCTGGTGCAGGCCGCCACCTGGTCCTTGAACGCCTGGCTGGCGCGCGGGTCGGTGACGTCGTCCCACTCCAGCAGGGTCTTCAGCAGTTCCGGGTGGGAGCCGTTGCAGTGGTAGCACTCGCGGTTGTTCTCGATCACCAGCTTCCAGTTGGCGGCTTCGCGGATGGTGGTCTGCACCGCCACCTTGGCGTTCTCCATGTCGTACGGCTCCATGTAGTGCTCGAGCGTCGCCAGGAAGTCGTCGATGGCCGGCGGGTTCTCCGCCAGGCTGATGAAGATGTAGCCGCCGGCGGTCTTCACCTGGATCGGCTTCAGGCCGTACTCCTTCATGTCGAAGTCGGCGCCCATCTCGGTGCCGGCGAACAGCAGGCGGCCATCCAGCTCGTAGGTCCACTGGTGGTAGGGGCAGACCAGCTTGGCCACCTTGCCCTTCTCGCTCACGCACAGGCGCGAGCCGCGGTGCCGGCAGACATTGTGGAAGGCATGCACCTGGCCTTCGGCGCCACGAATCACCAGGACCGGGTTCTTGCCGATCTGCAGGGTGAGGAAATTGCCCTTGGCGGGAATCTCGCAGGTCATGCCGGCGATCAGCCATTCCTTGTGGAAGATCTCCTGCATGTCGATCTCGAACAGGCGCTGGTCGCAGTAGAAGGGCTGCGGCAGCGAGAAGCTGTGGTCGCGGCTGCGCAGCATGTCGGCGGTGGCCTTGCGGGCCGGTTCCAGGGGATCGCCGAGACTCAGGGTGGAAGTGACGTCCATCGGTAACTCCTCATGCCGCCCCCGCGCGGGTGGCGGCGGAAAAAGTGGCTGATACGGTTGCTACGCAAGGTGGCGTTCACAGCCTTCCTCATCCCGGCGCGGCGTCCAGAATCCCGCCCTGCCGATGGACGGGCCCCGCCGTGGCGGGAATGAAGGTCAGTCGCTCTACACGTCCGGGCTCTACCCTCCCGGGGTTCATGCAAACCCTCGTCTCGGCTGGTCTGGAGTGTGGGCCCGCGCCCGCCGCCGACCTTATCCATGGGCGACATGACCGCATCCGTTTCCGACGCTCCGGGCCGCGCCCCAGCAGGCAGGTCGCGATAAGCATGTAAATGTCGCTGGCAGGTAAATGAGCGGCCACGGCGATGCGCACAATCCGCCCCATCAGGCCATCGTTCGGCCCCGTGCGCGCGGAGAGATCATCATGTCGAGCAACTTCCTCAATCCGGTCACCACCCAGACCTGGGCCAACGGCCGGCACCTCGTGCGCTGCGTCAAGGTCATCCAGGAAACCTGGGACGTGCGCACCTTCTGCTTCATGGCCGACCAGCCGATCCTGTTCTTCTTCAAGCCGGGCCAGTTCGTCACCCTGGAGCTGGAGATCGACGGCGAGCCGGTGATGCGCTCCTACACCATCTCCAGCTCGCCCTCGGTGCCCTACAGCTTCTCCATCACCATCAAGCGGGTGCCGGGCGGGCGGGTTTCCAACTGGCTGCACGACAACCTCAAGGAAGGCCAGGAGCTACCGGTGCACGGTCCGGTCGGCCTGTTCAACGCCATCGACTTCCCGGCCGACAAGGTGCTGTTCCTCTCCGGCGGGGTCGGCATCACCCCGGTAATGTCCATGGCGCGCTGGTTCTTCGACACCAACGCCAACGTCGACATGGTCTTCGTCCACAGCGCCCGTTCGCCGAAGGACATCATCTACCACCGCGAGCTGGAGCACATGGCCTCGCGGATCGACAACTTCAGCCTGCACATCATCTGCGAGCGCCACGGCCTCGGCGAAGCCTGGGCCGGCTACCGTGGCTACCTGAACCTGCGCATGCTGGAACTGATCGCCCCGGACTTCCTCGAGCGGGAAATCTTCTGCTGCGGCCCGACGCCCTATATGAGCGCGGTGAAGCACCTGCTGCAGGGCCACGGCTACGACATGAGCCGCTACCACGAGGAAGCCTTCGGGCCGACTCCGCCGGAGGTCCGCGCCGACGTCAGGGAACTGGCCGCGGAAGCCGCCGAGGCGCCGGAGGTACCGGTCGCCGACCAGCACCAGGTGGAATTCACCGCCACCGGCAAGAGCATCCGCGTCAGCCCCGGGGAAACCGTGCACGCCGCCGCCGCCAAGCTCGGCCTGCACATTCCGAAGGCCTGCGGGATGGGCATCTGCGGCACCTGCAAGGTAATGAAGACCGCCGGCGAGGTGGAGATGGAGCACAACGGCGGGATCACCGACGAGGATGTCGCCGAAGGCTACATCCTCTCCTGCTGCAGCGTGCCCAAGGGCGACGTGGTCATCGACTACTGAGGGCGCGAGGGAAACGCCAGGCGCTCCCAGTAGCGCCGCCGCGGCAGTTCCTCGGCCGGCAGCCAGCGTCCGGCGCAGGCCTGCAGCGGCTCGGCGGGAGCCTTCAGCAGCGAGTCCAGGGCCAGCACGTAGCGCCCCGTCCCCGCGCAGCGGAAGCACAGGTCGTCGTCGAAGCTGTCGAAGCACGGGTACTCGCCGAGGTCGTCGCGGTAGCGACGCAACGTCCGCTCTTGCACGTCGAGCAGCAGCAGGCGCCACTGGTCCCGCTCCAGCTCGCTTTCCTCGTAGCGCTGGACGTGCCGGGTCAGCGCCAGGTAGCGACCGTCCGCCGACCAGATCATTGGCGCCGCCAGGTTGCCCAAGCCGATGCCCGACGCGGTCAGCAGGTAGCCATCGCGGCTGAACCCGGCGCGCACGTCCTCGTCTCGGTGCATGCCCTCGTAGTGGAAACCGAAGCCCCAGGCGGCGTCCTTCGCGCCCACCGACGGCAAGACGAAGTTGCCGTCGCTCCAGGGCCGCGGCGGTGCGTCCAGCCAGCGCGACGCGGGGCACAGCCGCCAGGCCGTGCCATCGAACGCCACCCGCGCCTGCTCGTAGTAATGCCGCCAGTCGTCGTGGAAGCGGCCGAATGCGTGCCAGGCGCCGGGCTCGGGCAAGCCTTCGTCGAAGCGGCGCAACAGGCCGGGGTCGCCTTCGCCCGGCCCGCCCGGCGGCTGGTAGGCGTTGCGGCCGAGCAGGTGGAGCAGATGCACCTGGCCATCGATGAAACCTTGCAGGTGTAGATCGGCCAGCGGCTCAGCGAGCCACTCCAGACGCCGCTCCCGGCTATCGAGTATGGCCAGGCGCTGCGGCAGGGTCGGCGCCTCGGCGAAGGCCACCAGGGCCAGGTAGCGACCGCAATCGGACACGCGGTGGTCGAGCGTCCACTCGCCATCCAGGCGCCAGTCGCCCAGGCGCAAGGCATAGGCGCCGCGCTCCGCCTCCTGATCGTCGCGCAACCACTCCCAGACGGCCCGGCTGCCATCGGCCAGCGGTGCGCTCTGCAACAGGCATCCCGGCCTGCCGGCCGCGCCATCCAGGGGCAGCAACAGGTCCAGGCGCGGCATGTCGGCCTCGCGCCAGCGCGGCCGGTCGTCCGCATCGCGAGCGTGCAGAAGGTAGAGGCTGGAATGGCTGTACGAACCCAGCGTGCCGTAGCGTTCGTAGGTCAGGCAGGGTTGCGCCAGGTCCAGGCCGAAACGCAGCCAGCCATCCTCCAGCCCGAGCAGTTCGGGCCCGCCGGCATGGGGCTCGGCGGGCAACGCCGACCACGGCGCGCCCAGCGCACGCAGGCCGCCACCCTCTCGCCAAAGCCAGTAGGTATCCTGCCCCAGGGGCTCGCCTGCTGCCTGCAGCGCCAGCGCCCGGCCGTCATCGTTCCAAGCCAATGGCGGCGCTTCCCGCGACAGGTAGAGGCCGCTGGCCTCGCCGTTTATCCACAGCTCGCCGCGGTTGGCGCGCAGCGGCGCGAAAGGATCGTCCAGGGCCAGCAGGCTGGCCGGCAGCCAGGGGCGGATTTCCAGCGCGGGCCCGCCAAGCGGGGACGGTAGCGGTTGCGCGCGCAGATCCCCGCTCCAGCGCTGCCATTCGCTTTCGGGCAGCCAGAGGTCACCGATGGCAACGAAGGCCTCGGCCTCGCTGCCGGCCTTGAGCGCCTGCAGCTCGAGGCGCTGCGGTGCGTTGGACGTCAGCGGGCTGTGCCGGCCGATCACCTCGCGCTCGGTGACGCTGTCCAGCTCCCAGAAGTTGTCCACGGCACAGCGGTAAAGCAACCGCTCCTGCCGGTCGAAGATCGCCAGGCCCCACGCGCCTCGGCTCGGTATCGGCGAAACGAAGTGGCGGCCATCGCTGGAAAAGCGTGCCGAAGGATTGCAGTCGGGGATGAAGCAACCGTCGGGCATCAGGTAGTGGCATACCAGCGGGCCGCCCATGGCGATCTCGCCGCCGTCGAACAGGCGGATCGGCTCGCCCTCGGGGGTTCGCTCGGGCGCTTCGCCGCCCCAGGCGCTACCTCCCGCCGGCAGCGGTACGTCCAGCGCCTGCGGAGCCTGGCGCTCCAGGCGCAGGCCACGCTCGAAACGGATCTGCAGCAGCACGCCGCCGATCACCGCCAGCAAGCCACCGCCCAGTCCCAGCCAGAAGCCCGGCAGTGCCTGGCCCAGGGCGATGCCGCCACCCAGAACCCAGAAGAACAGCGCCTGTTGCAGGCGATACGGCACCTTGCCGCGCCAACGATCCATGGCCCACTCGGCGCCCAGCAGCAGCGCCCAACCCAGCGCTACCAGCGGCAACGGCAGGAGGACGCCAAGGGCCACCAGCACGGCGATCCAGGCGATCTCGCCGAGGCCTTCGAGCAACAAGCGGCCGAGCGGCTTGTCTGACATCCGATCATCCATGATCCATCCCACTTTCCTGGCAAAAGCCAAGGGTAATCAAGGCTCCGGCCAACCACCAGAGCCATCGCGCAGCTCTGTCCTTCTCATACTTGAAAACACCAGGGCGCCAAGGTTGTCCACATTCGGACTGGAATTCCATACAGGTGTCTTCTCGCCACCTTGGCGTTCTCGACGATCGATTGTAAGCATTTGAAGTTAAAGGTAAAAACGACAACTTCAAGTTGGTTTCAGGCTCCAGGAACAAAGCCCTTGCCGATCTCTGGAGAGGCCTTTCGAGGGTAGGTTGATCACAGACTTATCCACAGACCGTGTGGTCCATGAGACCCCCTGATACCCCGCGGGTCAACGATCGCTATACCGACGATGTCCACTCGCCCTGGCGCATGGGCTCCGCCAGCACATCCGGCTACCCTCCGGGTGAATCGCGCTTCTCCTCCGCTCGCGCTAGGCGCAGTCTCCTGCTCATTTAACGATCAATCCGCCAGAGACCCCGCCGTCCGGCCGCCCAAGCGTGAGCGAACAATTTTTCCACAGGGCTTTACACTCCCCTTGGGGAAAACCAGAAAAATATTCACAGGATGAAGAAAAAACCTGGCCTATTCTGGCTCTTCATCCCTTCCCGCCCGGCCTGACCATTTATTGACCAACTCCATGCAGGCCTTACCTTATAAGGCTTACAGAACTATCCATACAGGTTGTCCACAAGGCTTTCCAGGCCTTTTGTGAGCAACCCTGCGTTTGTGCACATGCCCCCTAAAGCAAGCCGGCAGCCTGTTGACAGAAAATCCGCTCAATTCTTGACCAATAGCCTGGAAGGCGCGGGCCCTCTGGCTCCCAGCATTCTATAAACAGGCTCTGCACACTGACCTCAACAGGAATTGGGGGAAATTCCCGGCGGCGGCCGCAACCGCTGTTCCAGCGCCATCGGAGCGGGAGAATTTTGTCTTTTTCCTCAAGCCGTTACGTCCGCGCAGGGGGTTTGCGGCATTTGCCCCCACTTCGCTCCTTGCTTTTCTATCCACAGGCCTGTCTGGGTCCCGCAGGGACAATGCCCGTCACCGTTTCGTCAGCGCTTTTCACCTGAACCTTCATCGTCCTTTCACAAACGGCTGTTTTCGCTCAAAAACCGACCAACCTCCGAAGAGCCCGGCAGGGCGCCGCGCGGAAGCGACTGCGAACACGTTATTCACATTCGACTCCACAGTGTTTGTGGATTGGCCAGGTTCTCCTGGCATGGGAGTGGAACCGCGTGGATAAAGGCTTTCAACACCCCCGGCGGAGATAGGGAGGGTGTTGCCGGGGGCACTTTTGCATAGCTCCCGAACAGTTAGCCCACAGAGTTATCCACAGGAGATGAGGAAAGAGCGGCCGCCCCGGTTCATAGAGGCGGCCGAGAGCGGACTCAGGCGCCCATCACCAGGCGGATGTCCCGCGCCAGTTCGCGGACCCGCTCGATATCGGTATCCCAGGAACACATGAAACGCGCGCCACCTTCACCGATGAAGGTGTAGAAGCGCCAGCCGCGCGCGCGCAAGGCTTCGATCGCCGGCTCGGAAAGCTGCAGGAACACGCCGTTGGCTTCTACCGGGAACATCAGGCTGACGCCGGGAACGTCGGCCACCAGTTCGGCCAACAGCCGCGCGCAGCGGTTGGCGTGATCGGCGTAGCGCAGCCAGGCATCGTCCTGCAGTACGCCGACCCAGGGCGCGGCGAGGAAGCGCATCTTCGAGGCCAGTTGGCCGGCCTGCTTGCAGCGGTAGTCGAAGTCCTCCGCCAGGTCGCGGTTGAAGAACAGGATCGCCTCGCCCACCGCCATGCCGTTCTTGGTGCCGCCGAAGCAGAGCACGTCGACCCCGGCCTTCCAGCTCAGCTCCGCCGGCGAGCAGCCGAGGAAGGCGCAGGCGTTGGAGAAGCGCGCGCCGTCCATGTGCAGGTGCAGGCCGAGTTCCTTGCAGGTGGCGCTGATCGCCTTCAACTCGTCCGGGCGGTACACCGTGCCGACCTCGGTGGCCTGGGTGAGAGTCACCACGCGCGGCTTCGGATAGTGGATATCCTGGCGCTTGAGAGCGATGTCGCGGATCGACGCCGGGGTCAGCTTGCCGACCTCGGTCTGCGCCAGCAGCAGCTTGGAGCCGTTGGAGAAGAACTCCGGCGCGCCGCACTCGTCGGTCTCGACGTGGGCGGTCTCCGAGCAGATCACGCTGTGGTAGCTCTGGCACAGCGCGGCCAAGGCCAGGGAGTTGGCGGCGGTGCCGTTGAAGGCGAAGAACACTTCGCAATCGGTCTCGAACAACTGGCGGAAGTAGTCCGAAGCGCGCGCGGTCCACTGGTCGTCGCCATAGGCGCGCTCGTGGCCGCGGTTGGCTTCGGCCATCGCCGCCCAGGCTTCGGGGCAGATACCGGAATAGTTGTCGCTGGCGAACTGTTGGGTGTTATCGGTCATGTGGGCCTCGGATGGAACGGTTGCCGAGCCCTCGTGGGGCTCCGTGCGGTCGCGCCGGTACGGGTAGGTGCCGGCACAGTCTGTCAGGGTAGCTTGGTCAGCTTCATCTGCTCGACGAACGGCACCAGCACCTGGCGCATCGCCGTGGCGCTGCCGCCATTGGGCATGTCGCGGGTGCTGAGGGTCAGTACGTAGCGGTTCTTGATCACTCCGCTGAGGGTCGAGACGCCCTCCTCGCCCTTGGCCGGGACCATCACCCCCAACGGGTCGCCCATTCGCGTGGTATCGATCAGCGGCAGGTAGTCCTCGCCGCCGAAGCGCTCGGCGGTGCCGTTCTTCAGGGCGGTCTCGCGGGTCTTGTGGAGCAGGGTCAGGTTGGTCTGGGTCATCTCGCGCAGCTTGTCCTGCGCCGCCCGATAGGCCACCGCGTCGCCCTCGGTCGGCGGCGCCGGCAGGCCGGTGTCGGTGAGGACGATCTCCAGGCGCTTGCTGCCGTCGGCGGCGCCGAAGACCACGGTGGCATCGTTGTAGCCGCACTGGCGGGAGAGGAAGTCGTAGCCGAACAGTGGCTTGCCGGCCGGCGGCAAGGCCACTTCGAGTTCATGGCCGGTGCAGGAATCGGCCGGCAGCGCAGGCGCGGCGGCCTGCTTTTCATCGCCGCCCCCGCACCCTTGCAGGGATGCGCCGAGCAGCACGGCGGAAAGGAAGATCAGCGGGCGTTTCATGGTGTTCTCGCAAGACGAAGAGCACGCAGTTTAGCGCCAGCCCGGGGCGTTCCGCATCGGTTGCCGAATCCCACCGCCATGTCGCAAACGCACCTCCCCGTGGCGTGCATAGGCATCTGGGCCGGCAGGGCCGGTCATACCATCGCTGGCAAAGGGACTGCGTGTCCCGTTGCAGCCATTCCGGCGCGGTTCCGGCGCCGCAGGGAGACCCAGCGATGTTCAGCAAGCATGACCAGATCCGCGGCTACGACGACGAACTGCTCGCCGCGATGGACGCCGAAGAGGCCCGCCAGGAAGACCATCTCGAACTGATTGCCTCGGAGAACTACACCAGCAAGCGGGTCATGCAGGCGCAGGGCAGCGGCCTGACCAACAAATATGCCGAGGGCTATCCGGGCAAGCGCTACTACGGCGGCTGCGAACACGTCGACAAGGTCGAGCAGTTGGCCATCGACCGCGCCAGGCAGCTGTTCGGCGCCGACTACGCCAACGTCCAGCCGCATTCCGGTTCCTCGGCCAACGCCGCGGTGTACCTGGCGCTGCTCAACGCCGGCGACACCATCCTCGGCATGAGCCTGGCCCATGGCGGCCATCTCACCCATGGCGCCAAGGTGTCCTCCTCCGGCAAGCTGTACAACGCCGTGCAGTACGGCCTGGACACCGCTACCGGGCTGATCGACTACGACGAAGTCGAGCGCCTGGCCGTGGAGCATAAGCCGAAGATGATCGTCGCCGGCTTCTCCGCCTACTCCAAGACCCTCGACTTCCCGCGCTTCCGCGCCATCGCCGACAAGGTCGGCGCGCTGCTGTTCGTCGACATGGCCCACGTTGCCGGGCTGGTCGCTGCCGGCCTCTACCCGAACCCGATCCCCTTCGCCGACGTGGTCACCACCACCACCCACAAGACCCTGCGCGGCCCGCGCGGCGGCCTGATCCTGGCGCGCGCCAACGAGGAGATCGAGAAGAAGCTCAACTCCGCGGTATTTCCCGGCGCCCAGGGCGGCCCGCTGATGCACGTGATCGCGGCCAAGGCGGTGTGCTTCAAGGAAGCGCTGGAGCCGGGCTTCAAGGACTACCAGGCGCAGGTGATCCGCAACGCCAAGGCGATGGCCGAGGTGTTCATCGGGCGCGGCTACGACGTGGTTTCCGGCGGCACCGACAACCACCTGATGCTGATCAGCCTGGTGCGCCAGGGCCTGACCGGCAAGGAAGCCGACGCCGCCCTCGGCCGGGTCGGCATCACGGTGAACAAGAACGCCGTGCCGAACGATCCGCAGAGCCCGTTCGTCACCTCCGGCATCCGCATCGGCACCCCGGCCATCACCACCCGCGGGCTGCAGGAAGCGCAGAGCCGCGAACTGGCCGGCTGGATCTGCGACATCCTCGACCACCTCGGCGATGCCGACGTGGAAGCCAAGGTCGCCACCCAGGTCGCCGGTCTCTGCGCGGACTTCCCGGTCTATCGCTGAGCCCCCCGAAGACGGTCGGGGAGCCCGACGCGCCCCGGCCCAACCCTCTCCGCGGGAGAGGGAGCAACAGTTCAGGAGCATCCACATGCAACGCTACTCCGGCTTCGGCCTGTTAAAGCATTCACTGAGCCATCACGAGAACTGGCAACGCATGTGGCGCACGCCCACGCCGAAGCCGGTCTACGACGTGGTCATCGTCGGCGGCGGCGGGCACGGCCTGGCCACCGCCTACTACCTGGCCAAGGAACACGGCATCAGCAACGTGGCGGTAGTCGAGAAAGGTTGGCTGGGCGGCGGCAACACCGCGCGCAACACCACCATCGTGCGCTCCAACTACCTGTGGGACGAGTCCGCGCTGCTCTACGAACACGCGATGAAGCTGTGGGAGGGCCTGTCCCAGGACCTCAACTACAACGTGATGTTCTCCCAGCGCGGGGTCTACAACCTCTGCCACACCCTCCAGGACATGCGCGACGGCGAGCGCCGGGTCAGCGCCAACCGCCTCAACGGCGTCGACGGCGAATTGTTGAACGCGCAGCAGGTGGCGGAGGAGATTCCCTACCTGGACTGCAGCAAGAACACCCGCTACCCGATCATGGGCGCGACCATCCAGCGTCGCGGCGGCGTCGCCCGCCATGATGCGGTGGCCTGGGGCTTCGCCCGCGCCGCCGATGCCCTCGGCGTGGACCTGATCCAGCAGACCGAAGTCACCGGCTTCCGCAAGCAGGACGGCGCGGTGATCGGCGTCGAGACCAACCGCGGCTTCATCGGCGCGCGTCGTGTCGGGGTGGTCACCGCCGGCAACTCCGGGCACATGGCCAGGCTCGCCGGCTTCCGCCTGCCGCTGGAGTCGCACCCGTTGCAGGCGCTGGTCTCCGAGCCGCTGAAGCCGATCATCGACAGCGTGATCATGTCCAACGCCGTGCATGGCTACATCAGCCAGTCGGACAAAGGCGACCTGGTCATCGGCGCCGGCATCGACGGCTACAACGGCTACGGCCAGCGCGGCTCGTACCCGGTGATCGAGCACACCCTGCAAGCCATCGTCGAGATGTTCCCGGTGCTCTCGCGGGTACGCATGAACCGCCAGTGGGGCGGCATCGTCGACACCACCCCGGACGCCTGCCCGATCATCGGCAAGACTCCGGTGCAGAACCTGTTCTTCAACTGCGGCTGGGGCACCGGCGGCTTCAAGGCCACTCCCGGCTCCGGAAACGTCTTCGCCGCCACCCTGGCCAAGGGCGAACCGCATCCGCTGGCCGCGCCCTTCTCCATCGAACGCTTCCACAGCGGTGCGCTGATCGACGAGCACGGCGCGGCGGCAGTGGCGCACTGACAAAAGCCGCCCGAAGGGCGAAATCCGCTGCCCCTCGCCCTTCAGGGAGAGGGTGCCGGTCAACCGGCAAGAACAGTTTCCGGAGGCTACAAAATGCTGAATATCTTCTGCCCCCACTGCGGCGAACTGCGTTCCGAAGAGGAATTCCACGCCAAGGGTCAGGCCCACATCCCGCGCCCGCTCGACCCGAACGCCTGCAGCGACGAGGAATGGGGCGACTACATGTTCTTCCGCGACAACCCGCGCGGCCTCCATCACGAGCTGTGGGTGCACGCCGCCGGCTGCCGCAAGTACTTCAACGTCACCCGCCATACGGTGACCTACGAGATCCTCGAGACCTACCTGATCGGCGAGCAGCCCAGCGTCGTCGCCGACGGTGAGAAGAAACCCGCCGTACAAGGGGAACCGGCATGAGCCAGATCAATCGCCTGTCCAGCGGCGGCCGCATCGACCGCAACCGCCCGCTGACCTTCAGCTTCAACGGCCAGCACTACCAGGGCTATGCCGGCGACACCCTGGCCGCCGCGCTGCTGGCCAACGGCGTCGACATCGTCGGCCGCAGCTTCAAGTACTCGCGGGCGCGCGGCATCGTCGCCGCCGGCGCCGAGGAGCCCAACGCGATCCTGCAGATCGGCTCCCGCGAAGCCACCCAGATCCCCAACGTACGCGCCACCCAGCAGGCGCTCTACGGCGGCCTGGTGGCCACCAGCACCAACGGCTGGCCGAATGTGCAGAACGACCTGATGGGAATCTTCGGCAAGGTCGGCGGCAAGCTGATGCCGCCCGGTTTCTACTACAAGACCTTCATGTACCCGCAGTCGATGTGGATGACCTACGAGAAGTACATCCGCAAGGCCGCCGGCCTTGGCCGCGCGCCGACCGAGGTCGATCCGGACAGCTACGACTGGATGAACCACCACTGCGACGTGCTGGTGGTCGGCGGCGGCCCGGCCGGCCTGGCCGCCGCCCTCGCCGCCGCTCGCAGCGGCGCGCGGGTGATTCTCGCCGACGAGCAGGAAGAGTTCGGCGGCAGCCTGCTGGACACCCGCGAGACCCTCGACGGCAAGCCCGCCGCCGAGTGGGTCGCGGACGCCGTGGCCGAGCTGCAAGGCCTGCCGGAAGTCATCCTGCTACCGCGCTCCACGGTCAACGGCTACCACGACCACAACTTCCTCACCATCCACGAGCGGCGCACCGACCACCTCGGCGAGGTCGCCCCGCTCGGCCAGGTCCGCCAGCGCGTGCACCGCGTACGCGCCAAGCGCGTGGTACTGGCCGCCGGCGCCCATGAGCGGCCGCTGGTCTACGGCAACAACGACCTGCCCGGCAACATGCTCGCCGGCGCGGTTTCCACCTATGTACGGCGCTACGGCGTGGCACCGGGCAAGAAACTGGTGCTGGCCACCAACAACGACTACGCCTACCGCGTCGCCCTCGACTGGCAGGAAGCCGGCCTGCAAGTGGTGGCCATCGCCGACGCCCGGGCCAATCCGCGCGGCGAGTGGGTCGAGGAAGCACGCCAACGCGGTATGCGGGTGATCACTGGCAGTTCGGTGATCGAGGCTCGCGGCGGCAAGCGGGTCAGCGGCGCCAAGGTCGCCCGGATCGACCTGCAGGCCATGCGCGCCAGCGGCGGCGAATGGCTGGACTGCGACCTGATCGCCAGCTCCGGCGGCTACAGCCCGGTCGTGCACCTGGCCTCGCACCTGGGCGGCAAGCCGGAATGGCGCGAGGAAATCCTCGCCTTCGTCCCCGGCGAAGGCCTGCAGAAGCGCATCTGCGCCGGCGCCGTGAACGGCGTGTTCGGGCTCGCCGAGGTGCTCGCCGACGGCTACCAGGCCGGGAGTCGCGCCGCCCTCGACGCCGGCTACAAGACCGCCGCCGGCAGCCTGCCGAAGGTCCAGCCGCGCCGCGAGGAAGCGTCCGTCGCGCTGTTCCAGGTGCCCCACGAGAAGCCCACGGCACGCGCACCGAAGCAGTTCGTCGATCCGCAGAACGACGTCACCGCCGCCGCCATCGAACTGGCCTGCCGCGAGGGCTTCGAGTCCATCGAGCACGTCAAGCGCTACACCGCGCTGGGCTTCGGCACCGACCAGGGCAAGCTGGGCAACATCAACGGCCTGGCGATCGCCGCGCGGGCCCAGGGCAAGAGCATCGCCGACACCGGCACCACCATGTTCCGTCCGAACTACACCCCGGTGACCTTCGGCGCCGTCGCCGGCCGCCACTGCGGGCACCTGTTCGAACCGGTGCGCTTCACCGCCCTGCACGCCTGGCACGTGAAGAACGGCGCCGAGTTCGAAGACGTCGGCCAGTGGAAGCGGCCGTGGTACTTCCCGCGCCGGGGCGAGGACATGCACGCCGCCGTGGCCCGCGAATGCCGCGCGGTGCGCGAGGCGGTCGGCCTGCTCGACGCCTCGACCCTGGGCAAGATCGACATCCAGGGCCCGGACGCGCGGGAGTTCCTCAACCGGGTCTACACCAACGCCTGGACCAAGCTCGACGTCGGCAAGGCGCGCTACGGCCTGATGTGCAAGGAAGACGGGATGGTCTTCGACGACGGCGTGACCGCCTGCCTGGCCGACAACCACTTCGTCATGACCACCACCACCGGCGGCGCCGCCCGCGTACTGGAGTGGCTGGAGCTGTACCACCAGACCGAATGGCCGGAGCTGAAGGTGTACTTCACCTCGGTCACCGACCACTACGCGACCCTCACCCTGTCTGGCCCGAACAGCCGCAAGCTGCTCGCCGAAGTCACCGACATCGACCTGGACAAGGATGCCTTCCCCTTCATGACCTGGAAGGAAGGCAAGGTCGCCGGGGTGCCGGCGCGGGTGTTCCGCATCTCCTTCACCGGCGAGCTGAGCTACGAGGTGAACGTCCAGGCCGACTACGCCATGGGCGTGCTCGAAGCGCTCGCCGAGCACGGCGCGAAGTACGGCCTGACGCCCTACGGCACCGAGACCATGCACGTCCTGCGCGCCGAGAAGGGCTTCATCATCGTCGGCCAGGACACCGATGCCTCGGTCACCCCGGACGATCTCAACATGGGCTGGGCGGTGGGCCGCAGCAAGCCGTTCTCCTGGATCGGCTGGCGCGGCATGAACCGCGCCGACTGCCTGCGCGAGGATCGCAAGCAACTGGTCGGACTCAGGCCGAGCAACCCGCAGGAGGTACTGCCCGAAGGCGCGCAACTGGTGTTCGACACCCAGCAGGCGATCCCGATGAAGATGGTCGGCCACGTCACCTCCAGCTACATGAGCGCCAGCCTCGGCCACGGCTTCGCCCTGGCGGTGGTGAAAGGCGGCCTCAAGCGCATGGGCCAGAAGGTCTACGCGCCGCTGGCGGACGGCCGCTTCATCGAGGCGGAGATCTGTTCCTCGGTGTTCTACGACCCGAAAGGGGAACGGCAGAACGTGGATTGACCGGAGAGGGGCTCGCCCCTCTCCCCGGCCCTCTCCCCGAAGGGAGAAGGCAGACAGGCTACCAGGGCGCGCGGCGCCCCAAGGTGAAAACGAATGAGCAAGGCAAACGTCTACCAGCAACGCCCCGAACCCGGCGTCCACGCCGAATCGCCGCTGCACCATGCCGAGCTGCACAAGCTCGCCGGCAAGACCGCCGCGAAGGCCGGTATCGTCCTGCGCGAGAAGAAGCTGCTCGGCCACCTGGTGCTGCGCGGCGATGCCGCCGACCCGGCCTTCGCCGCCGCCGTGCACCAGGCCCTCGGCCTGGAACTGCCGGTGGCCCTGACCCTGGTCGCCAGCGGCGAGACCTCGCTGCAATGGCTGGCCCCGGACGAATGGTTGCTGATCGTCCCCGGCGGCGAGGAATATGCCGTCGAACAGCGCCTGCGCCAGGCCCTGGGCGAGGAGCTGCACTACGCGGTGGTCAACGTCAGCGGCGGGCAGACACTGCTCGAACTGAGCGGAGCGAACGTCCGCGAACTGCTGATGAAATCCACCAGCTACGACGTGCATCCGAGCAACTTCCCGGTGGGCAAGGCGGTCGGCAGCATCTTCGCCAAGTCGCAATGCGTGATCCGCCATACCGGCGAGGACACCTGGGAGCTGGTCGTGCGCCGCAGCTTCGCCGACTACTTCTGGCTCTGGTTGCAGGACGCCAGCGCCGAATACGGCCTGCAGGTAGCGGCATGAGCAGCCTTCCCCTCTCCCCGAGAGGGGATACCGGACCCGGAGCCTCGCGATGAGCCGTACCCCCGACACCTGGATCCTCACCGCCGACAGTCCCAGCCTGCTGGGCACCGTCGACGTGGTGACGCGCTACCTCTTCGAGCAGCGCTGCTACGTCACCGAGCACCACTCGTTCGACGACCGCCTGGCGCAACGCTTCTTCATCCGCGTGGAGTTCCGCGCCGGCGACGGCTTCGACGAAGCCTCCTTCCGCGCCGGACTGGCCGAACGGGTGGCACCGTTCGGCATGCGTACCGAGCTGACCGCGCCGGGCTACCGCAGCCAGGTGGCGATCATGGTTTCCAAGGCCGACCACTGCCTGAACGACCTGCTCTACCGCCAGCGCATCGGCCAGTTGCCGATGGACGTGGTGGCGGTGATTTCCAATCACCCGGACCTGGAGCCGCTGGCGCGCTGGCACGGCATTCCCTACCACCACTTCCCGCTCGACCCGAACGACAAGCCGGCCCAGGAAGCCAGGGTCTGGCAGGTGCTCGAAGAGAGTGGCGCCGAGCTGGTGATCCTCGCTCGCTACATGCAGGTGCTGTCGCCGGAACTGTGCCGGCGCCTGGACGGCTGGGCGATCAACATCCATCACTCCCTGCTGCCCGGCTTCAAGGGCGCCAAGCCGTACCACCAGGCCTACCAGAAGGGCGTGAAGCTGGTCGGCGCCACCGCCCACTACATCAACAACGACCTCGACGAAGGGCCGATCATCGCCCAGGGCGTCGAGACGGTCGACCACGCCCACTACCCCGAGGACCTGATCGCCAAGGGCCGCGACATCGAGTGCCTGACCCTGGCACGGGCGGTGGGCTACCACATCGAGCGGAGGGTATTCCTCAACGCCAATCGGACCGTGGTGCTGTAAGCGCGCCCTCTCTTCCCAACCCTCGCTGAAGGAAGAGGGCCAGGGAGAGGGGCGCTTCCCACGGCCTCGCGTCCCGAGCAACACCGACAGCCCGCCGGCTGCCAGCATTCTCCGGCCCTGTCGCGCAACAGACGACTTTCCAGTGCAAAGCCACGCGGCCGTGGACGCCGCGCATTTGTACCCACAACGACAAAGAGGAAACGCGTATGTCTGGCAATCGTGGTGTGGTCTATCTCGGCCCGGGCAAGGTCGAGGTGCAGAACATTCCCTATCCGAAGATGCAGGACCCGCAGGGCCGGCAGATCGACCACGGGGTGATCCTGCGGGTGGTCTCCACCAACATCTGCGGCTCCGACCAGCACATGGTGCGCGGCCGCACCACCGCGCCGGAAGGCCTGGTGCTGGGCCACGAGATCACCGGCGAGGTGGTGGAGATCGGGCGTGGCGTGGAAACCATGAAGATCGGCGACCTGGTCTCGGTACCGTTCAACGTCGCCTGCGGCCACTGCCGTACCTGCAAGGAACAGCACACCGGCGTCTGCCTGACGGTCAATCCGGCGCGTGCCGGCGGCGCCTACGGCTACGTCGACATGGGTGGCTGGGTCGGCGGCCAGGCCGAATACGTGCTGGTGCCCTACGCCGACTTCAACCTGCTGAAACTGCCCAACCGCGAAGCGGCGATGGAGAAGATCCGCGACCTGACCTGCCTTTCGGACATCCTCCCCACCGGCTACCACGGCGCGGTCACCGCCGGCGTCGGCCCGGGCAGCACGGTCTACATCGCCGGCGCCGGTCCGGTCGGCCTGGCCGCGGCGGCCTCGGCACGCCTGCTCGGCGCGGCGGTGGTGATCGTCGGCGACGTCAACCCGACCCGCCTGGCCCACGCCAAGAAACAGGGCTTCGAGATCGCCGACCTGTCCAAGGACACCCCGCTGCACGAACAGATCGCCGCTCTGCTGGGCGAGCCGGAGGTCGACTGCGCGGTCGATGCGGTCGGTTTCGAGGCGCGCGGCCACGGCCATTCGGGCTCGCAGCAGGAAGCCCCGGCCACCGTGCTCAACTCGCTGATGGGCATCACCCGGGTCGCCGGCAAGATCGGCATTCCCGGCCTGTACGTCACCGAAGACCCGGGCGCAGTGGACGCGGCCGCCAAGCACGGCGCCCTGAGCATCCGCTTCGGCCTGGGCTGGGCCAAGTCGCACAGCTTCCATACCGGCCAGACCCCGGTGATGAAGTACAACCGCCAGCTGATGCAGGCGATCATGTGGGACCGGATCAAGATCGCCGACATCGTCGGGGTGGAAGTCATCACCCTCGACGATGCGCCGAAAGGCTATGGCGAGTTCGACGCCGGGGTGCCGAAGAAATTCGTCATCGACCCACACAACCTGTTCCGCGCGGCCTGAACCTCCGGCAACAACCGACGCGGCCCACGGGCCGCGTCGTCGTTGGCGCCATCCGGGGGAACTGCCGGCGATAAAATGGATCGGTGATACTGCTGCCATCCATTCGCCTCCCGGAGACCGCCATGAACACCGATAGCCCGATCAACCGCGTCGAACAGGTACAGGTCGACGACCTGGCCTGCTGGCGCATCCACACCACCCATGGCGAGGCGCTGATCGCCCAGCAGGGCGCGCAACTGCTCAGCTACCAGCCCCACGAACAGCCGCCGCTGGTCTGGCTCAGCGACGAGGCCGGCTACCGGCGCGGGCAGTCGGTACGCGGCGGGGTGCCGGTGTGCTGGCCGTGGTTCGGTCCGCTGGAGCGCAACCCGCAGGAAGTCCGCGGCCAGGTGGAAGATGGCCTGAAGGCGCCCGCCCACGGGCTGGTCCGGGCGGTCGACTGGGAAATCGACGACATCGCCGAGGAGGACGGCGACCTCTGCGTCAGCTTCCGCCTCGACGCCCCCGATGGCCTCCCCGGCTGGCCGCACCCGGCGGCGCTGCGCATGCTGTTCCGCTTCGGCGAGCGCCTGACCCTGCGACTCACCAGCGAGAACCTCGGCAGCAAGCCGCTGGTGCTCAGCCAGGCACTGCACACCTACTTCGCGGTCAGCGACAGCCGCGAGATCGCCATCGAGGGCCTGGAAGGCGCGCGCTACATCGAGACCCTGGAGAACTGGGAAGAACGCACTCAGCACGGCGCGGTACGGGTCAAGGGCGAACTGGATCGCATCTACCTCGGTCTCGAACGCGACCTGCTGATCAAGGACCCGCGCTGGGAACGCAGCATCCACCTGCACGCCCTCGACTCGCGCTCGGCGGTGGTCTGGAACCCCTGGGTGGACAAGTCCCGGCGTCTCTCGCAGTTCGCCGACGACGCCTGGCAGCAGATGCTCTGCATCGAGACCGGGCGGGTCTGGGACGACCTCATGGTGGTCGCCCCCGGGCGCAGCGAAAGCTTTGGCGTGCAGATCTGGAGCGAGCCGCTGAAACGACCCTGAGCGGGTCGGCGAGCGGACGGCGCGGCTCGCATCGTCCGCCATGGACCGTTGCGCAGGTGCCTGCCCTACAGGTCCGCTTCCTCCACCACCTTCACCCGCGCCTTGTCGATGGCGTAGGCGGCATCGGCCAGGTCATTGCTCACCTGCTCGATCTTCAGCGTGCCGCTGACCCACAGCGGGGTGTAGATATCGGTCAGCTTCAGCCCCTGTGGATAACGCACCAGGACGATCTGGTTCGGCGGCGGCGGCGGCACGTGGATGCAGGCGCCCGGATAGGGCACCAGGAAGAATTCGGTGACGCGGCCCTTGGCGTCGTTCTCCAGCGGCACCGGGTAGCCGCCGAGGCGGACCGCCTTGCCATCCAGGCTGGCGACGGTCTTGGCCGAATACATCACCGCCGGCATCTTCCGGTCCGACTGCTTCAGGCCCCCCTTGCTGGTGAAGGTGCCGGCGGCCTCCGGGGTGTCGTGGACGATGTCGGGCATTTCTTCCAGCGCCTTGCGGTCGGCCGGCGGCATCAGTTCCAGCCAGTCGGTCTCGGGCAGTTCGGCGTGGACCAGGGGTGAGGACAACAGGGCGAGCAGCAACAGGCGGGCGAACGGGAAGCGGCGCATGATGGCGGGAATACCGGCGAAGTGAGGAAACGCCGGCCCCGCGGGGGCCGGCCAGAGCCATCAATTCTTCTTGATCAGGCCGTAAATGACCAGCAGTACGACGGCGCCGACCACCGCGCCGATGAAACCGGCCGCCTGGCCAGCCTGGTAGAAGCCGATCGCCTGGCCGCCGTAGGTGGCCAGCAGCGAACCGCCGATGCCGAGCAGGATGGTCATGATCCAGCCCATGCTGTCGTCACCTGGCTTCAGAAAGCGTGCAACGAGACCAACGATCAGTCCGACGATGATGGTTCCGATTAATCCCATGACAGTCCCTCCTTACGGGTGTATGCGCATGTATTGCGCCTGCCATGGGACAGTGTAGAAAAGCCTTGGGTTCAGTGCCGCCCGCCAACCCAAGGATGGGCGGGCGGCAATCGCTCACGCCTCGATCAGCGCCTCGACCTCGGCGATGCGCGCCTGCAGCGTCGCCCGGTCGGCACAACGCAGGGTGGCGTGGCCGACCTTGCGGCCGTTCTTGAAGGCCTTGCCGTAGTGATGCAGGTGGCAGTCGGCGACGGCGACCACCTGAGCCACCGGGGGGACCGCGCCGATGAAATTGAGCATCGCGCTCTCGCCGACCTTGGCGGTCGAGCCCAGCGGCAGGCCGGCGACGGCGCGCAAGTGGTTCTCGAACTGGCTGCACTCGGCGCCTTCGATGGTCCAGTGCCCGGAGTTGTGCACGCGCGGGGCGATCTCGTTGGCCTTCAGGCCGCCGTCCACCTCGAAGAACTCGAAGGCCAGCACGCCGACGTAGTCTAGCCGGGCCAGCACGCGGCCCACGTAGTCCTCGGCCAGCGCCTGCAACGGATGCCCGCTGCTGGCCACGGAGAGCTTGAGGATGCCGCTGTCGTGGGTGTTGTGCACCAGCGGGTAGAAACGCGTCTCGCCATCGCGAGCGCGCACCGCCACCAGCGAGACTTCCCCGGTGAACGGCACGAAGCCCTCGAGGATGCACGGCACGCTGCCCAGTTCGGCGAACGCGCCCTGCACGTCGGCCGGCTGGCGCAGGACCTTCTGGCCCTTGCCGTCGTAGCCCAGGGTGCGGGTCTTGAGCACCGCCGGCAGGCCGATGGCGGCTGCGGCGGCATCGAGGTCGGCCTGGGACTGGACGTCGGCGAAGTCAGGAGTGGGAATGCCGAGGTCCTTGAACATCGACTTCTCGAACCAGCGGTCGCGGGCGATGCGCAGCGACTCGGCGTTCGGGTAGACCGGCACGAACTGGGAGAGGAAGGCCACGGTTTCCGCCGGCACGCTCTCGAACTCGAAGGTCACCAGGTCGACCTCGTCGGCCAGTTGCCGCAGGTGCTCCTGGTCGCCGTAGTCGGCGCGGATGTGCTCGCCCAGGGAGGCCGCGCAGGCGTCCGGCGCCGGGTCGAGGAAAGCGAAGTTCATGCCCAGCGGGGTTCCCGCCAGGGCCAGCATGCGGCCCAGCTGGCCGCCACCGATGACACCGATTTTCATGGTTCGAGCCTTACCTTCTCAGAGCCTGTCTCACGCATCGCGCGGGTCGGGATTGTCCAGCACGGTTTCGGTCTGGTTGGCGCGGAACTGCTTCAGCGCCTCGTGGTACTGCGGGTGCTTGGCGCCGAGGATGCTCGCCGAGAGCAGCGCCGCGTTGACCGCGCCGGCCTTGCCGATGGCCAGGGTGGCGACCGGTACGCCGGCGGGCATCTGCACGATGGAGAGCAGCGAGTCGACACCCGACAGCATCGACGACTGTACCGGCACGCCGAGTACCGGCAGGTGGGTCTTGGCCGCGCACATGCCCGGCAGGTGGGCGGCGCCGCCAGCGCCGGCGATGATCACTTCGAGGCCGCGGCCTTCGGCTTCCTCGGCGTACTGGAAGAGCAGGTCCGGGGTGCGGTGGGCGGAAACCACCTTCACTTCGTAGGGGATGCCCAGCTTGTCCAGCATGTCCGCGGTGTGACTGAGGGTGCTCCAGTCCGATTTGGAACCCATGATCACGCCAACCAGTGCGCTCATCGTCGTGCCTCTCTCAAATGCGCCGTCCGGCGCGTCAGAAACCAACAAGCCACGCTTCGTCGAGGGGCGTGGCTTGTACTGGGCCGAGCCGGCGGGCAGTGCCGGTTCGAAGGCGGCGCAGTATACCGCAAAGGCAGGCCGGGCGCGCGCCGGGGGCTACCGTCCGTCCCGTTTTTTCGCGCCATGGCGGGAAACTTGCCGCAACTCAATGCGCGCCTACCACGAGCGGCCAGACTGGTTGTCGCGGCGCGCTCCGAGGGAGCGGCGGCCGCGCCGGTTCCGCAGCCTGTCGCGGTGCCCGTCAAAGGCGCCGCGACAGGCGCTCAGCCCCGTCCAAGGAGATGACCATGACCCTGCCACAGACCATGAAAGCCGCGGTCGTGCACGCCTACGGCGCGCCGCTGCGGATCGAGGAAGTCAAGGTTCCGCTGCCCGGCCCCGGGCAGGTACTGGTGAAGATCGAAGCCTCCGGCGTCTGCCACACCGACCTGCATGCCGCCGAGGGCGACTGGCCGGTGAAGCCGCCGTTGCCGTTCATTCCCGGTCACGAAGGCGTCGGCTACGTCGCCGCGGTGGGCAGCGGAGTGACCCGAGTGAAGGAAGGCGACCGGGTCGGCATCCCCTGGCTGTACACCGCCTGCGGCTGCTGCGAGCACTGCCTGACCGGCTGGGAGACCCTCTGCGAGAGCCAGCAGAACACCGGCTACTCGGTGAACGGCGGCTATGCCGAATACGTATTGGCCGACCCGAACTACGTCGGAATTCTGCCGAAAAACGTCGAATTCGCTGAAATCGCGCCGATCCTCTGCGCCGGCGTCACCGTCTACAAGGGGCTCAAGCAGACTAACGCGCGCCCCGGCCAGTGGGTGGCGATCTCCGGCATCGGCGGCCTCGGCCACGTCGCCGTGCAGTACGCCAGGGCCATGGGCCTGCACGTCGCCGCCATCGACATCGACGACGCCAAGCTGGAACTGGCGCGCAAGCTCGGTGCCAGCCTGACGGTCAACGCCCGGCAGGAAGACCCGGTGGAGGTGCTCCAGCGCGACATCGGCGGCGCCCACGGGGTGCTGGTCACCGCGGTATCCAATAGCGCCTTCGGCCAGGCCATCGGCATGGCGCGCCGCGGCGGCACCATCGCCCTGGTCGGCCTGCCGCCGGGTGACTTCCCGACGCCGATCTTCGACGTGGTGCTCAAGGGCCTGCACATCGCCGGCTCAATCGTCGGCACCCGCGCGGACCTTCAGGAAGCCCTCGACTTTGCCGGCGAAGGCCTGGTCAAGGCGACCATCCATCCGGGCAAGCTGGACGACATCAACCAGATCCTCGACCAGATGCGCGCCGGGCAGATCGAGGGGCGCATCGTCCTTGAGATGTGACCTGCGGGGCGGCGTCCCGGCGCCGCCCTTGCCTGTCTACTCGACGCTGCCCAGCCCGCCTTCCAGCTTGCGCCAGAGCAGGCGGATCGCCGCCTTGCGTACCAGCGCGCAGCGGTACAGGCGGATTTCCTGCGGGACGAACCATTGCGGCCCGCCACAGATCGCCAGCTCACCGCGCTCCAGTTCGTTGACCACGCTCAGCCGTGGCACCCAGGCCACGCCCATGCCTTGCAGCGCCATGCTCTTCAGGCTGTCGGCCATCGCCGTCTCGTAGACCGTGGTGTAGCGCAGGTTGCGCTGGCGCAGCAGCAGGTTGACCCCGCGGCCGAGGAAGGCGCTGGCGCTGTAGGCGAGCAGCGGCACGCTCTGGCCGTTCTCCAGGTCGAACAGCGGCTGGCCCTCGGCGTTCACCGCGCAAACCGGCAGCATCTCGGTGCGCCCCAGGTGCAGCGAGGGGAAGATCTCCGGGTCCATCTGCAACGCGGCGTCAGGGTCGTAGAACGCCAGCATCAGGTCGCAGCTACCCTCGCGCAGGGAATGCACCGCCTCGCCGACGTTGGTGGCGATCAGCCGGCTGGCGATGTTCAGCCCCTCGTTGCGCAGCCGCGCGATCCACTGCGGGAAGAAGCCCAGCGCCAGCGAGTGGGCGGCGGCGAACTGCAGCACCTCGCCCTGCCCGCCTTCCAGGTGGTGCAGGTGGCGCACCACTTGGCCGAGCTGCTCGACCACGCTGCGCGCGGTGACCAGGAACAGCTGCCCGGCCTCGGTCAGTTCCACCGGCGTGCGCTGGCGATTCACCAGGGTCAGGCCGAGGGCGTCCTCCAGGCTGCGAATGCGCCGGCTGAAGGCCGGCTGGGTGACGAAGCGTTTCTCCGCCGCCTGGGAAAAGCTGCGGGTGCCGGCCAGGGCGATGAAATCCTCCAGCCACTTCAGTTCGAGGTTCACGACGGGAAAGGCTCCGGTAATGCGATGACACGTCCGCCATCATACCAGCGTCACATCCAACATTATGCCGTTTGTGCATGAGGCAGCGTTTAACAGCATTGGCCACGAAATCGTCACATCCTTAGTCTAGTGGGCATCGCGGCACTGGCCGTGTCCCTCTGAGACAAATCCCGTCATGTCCCCCGTTGCATCTTCCCGTATCGAGAAAGACCTGCTCGGCACCCTCGAAGTGCCCGCTGACGCCTACTACGGCATCCAGACCCTGCGCGCCGTGAACAACTTCCGCCTCTCCGGGGTGCCGCTGTCGCACTACCCGAAGCTGGTCGTTGCCCTGGCCATGGTCAAGCAGGCCGCCGCCGACGCCAACCGTCAGCTCGGCCATCTCCCGGAAGACAAGCACGCCGCCATCAGCGAGGCCTGCGCCCGCCTGATCCGCGGCGATTTCCACGAGCAGTTCGTGGTGGACATGATCCAGGGCGGCGCCGGCACCTCCACCAACATGAACGCGAACGAAGTGATCGCGAACATCGCGCTGGAAGCCATGGGCCACACCAAGGGTGAGTACAAGTACCTGCACCCGAACAACGATGTGAACATGGCGCAGTCGACCAACGACGCCTACCCGACCGCCATCCGCCTGGGCCTGCTGCTCGGCCACGACACCCTGCTGGCCAGCCTCGACAGCCTGATCCAGGCCTTCGCCGCCAAGGGCGTCGAATTCGCCGGCGTACTGAAGATGGGCCGCACCCAGTTGCAGGACGCCGTGCCGATGACCCTCGGCCAGGAATTCCACGCTTTCGCCACCACCCTCGGCGAAGACCTCGACCGCCTGCGTCGCCTGGCGCCGGAGCTGCTCACCGAAGTGAACCTCGGTGGCACCGCCATCGGCACCGGCATCAACGCCGACCCCGGCTACCAGAAGCTCGCCGTCGAGCGCCTGGCCGCCATCAGCGGGCAGCCGCTGAAGCCGGCCGCCGACCTGATCGAAGCCACCTCCGACATGGGCGCCTTCGTGCTGTTCTCCGGCATGCTCAAGCGCACCGCGGTCAAGCTGTCGAAGATCTGCAACGACCTGCGCCTGCTCTCCAGCGGCCCGCGCACCGGCATCAACGAGATCAACCTGCCGCCGCGCCAGCCGGGCAGTTCGATCATGCCGGGCAAGGTCAACCCGGTGATCCCGGAAGCGGTCAACCAGGTCGCCTTCGAAGTGATCGGCAACGACCTCGCCCTGACCCTGGCGGCCGAAGGCGGCCAGTTGCAACTGAACGTGATGGAGCCGCTGATCGCCTACAAGATCTTCGACTCGATCCGCCTGCTGCAACGCGCCATGGACATGCTCCGCGAACACTGCATCACCGGCATCACCGCCAACGTCGAGCGCTGCCACGAACTGGTCGAGCACAGCATCGGCCTGGTCACCGCGCTGAACCCGTACATCGGCTACGAGAACTCCACGCGGATCGCCAAGACCGCCCTGGAGAGCGGCCGCGGCGTACTGGAACTGGTACGCGAGGAAAAGCTGCTGGACGAAGCCACCCTGGCCGACATCCTGCTGCCGGAAAACATGATCGCGCCGCGCCTGATTCCACTGCGCGCCTGATCCGATACGAGATCGAGCGCGCCCAGGTCCGGCTATCGACGCAGCCGGGCCGCAGCGCAGCCGATCGAAGAAGGCTCACCGGTAGAGGGGGAGTACTACCCCCTCGACCTTTAGGGATGGATACCCTTCATCCCTTCTTTTATACCCGGCGCCCCGGCCCAGCCGCGGCGCCACGCTCACCGGTCGAGAGGGATACCAACTTTCCCTCTCTACACTCTGAGGGACACGGCGACCTGCGGTGTCCCTTCTTTTTTTCACCGCTCAAGACGGCCCGCAGATCTTCCCCGTTGCCGAGGTGTTGTGTGGCTGCGCTCACCTGTGGATAACGTCCGCGTCATACGTCCTACGAAGGCATATCCCCTCTCAACACCCCGTCAACCCTTGCTCCCGCCGCTCCTCCGGGAAGAAATAGGGCCTCAATACCCGTACCCCGACGCTGTTGCCGGCAAACGCCGCCACCAACCACAACCAGCCATGCAGGCTGCCGGACGCGATCCCGCTGAAATACGCGCCGATGTTGCAGCCATAGGCCAGGCGCGCGCCGTAGCCGAGCAGCAGCCCGCCGATCACCGCCGCCGCCAGCGAACGGCGCGGGATGTCCAGGTTCGGCGCGAAGCGTCCGGCCAGGCCGGCGGCGAGCAGCGCGCCGAGGACGATGCCGATGTCCATCACGCTGGTGATGTCTTCCCACAGCGGCGCGGCCAGCGCCTTGGCGTTCGCCGGCGTCTGCCAGAAGGCCCAGGCGCCGACGTCCAGGCCCACGCCCTGGGCGATCTTCGCGCCCCACAGGGCGAAGGCCGACGTGATGCCCCAGGGGCGTCCGGCGAGGTACAGGGTGAGGAAGTTGAGCAGCGCCAGCGCCAACGCGCCCCAGACCAGCGGCCAGGGGCCGCGGAGGAAGCGCCGCCAACCCCGCCATTCGGCGCTCGGCGGGGTTTCCAGGGTGCCGTGGCGGGCCTTCTCCATGCGTACCGTGACCCCGGCGATGCCGATGAACACCGCCAGGCTCAACACCAGCGCCGGTGCCAGGCCCAGTTCGGCGACCAGCGAGATCGGCGGCAGCGACGGCAGGGCGAACCACCAGCCGACATGCTGGGTGGCGATCAGCGAGCCGAGGATGAAGAACAGCAGGGTCACCAGCATCCGCGCGTTGCCGCCGCCGACGGTGAACAGGGTGCCGGAGGCGCAGCCGCCGCCCAGTTGCATGCCGATGCCGAAAATGAAGGCGCCGACGATCACCGAAGTGCCAACCGGCGAGACGAAACCGCTCACCGGCTGGCCGAACAGGCTGCCCGCCGCCAGCGCCGGGAAGAACAGCAGCACCGCCACGGCCAGCATCACCATCTGCGCGCGCAGCCCGGCGCCGCGCCGTTCGCGGATGAATACCCGCCAGGCGGAGGTGAAGCCGAAGGCGGCGTGGTAGAGGGTCAGGCCCAGGGCGCCGCCGACGATGAAGAGGATGGCCTGGCGCGCGCTGACCGCGTTGAACAGGAACAGCCCGCCGAGCACCAGCAGGGCGAAGGCGATCAGGGGGGCGGCGAGCTTGCGCTCGGGCGCGGCGGAAAGGGCGACACTCATGGCTACTCCTGGGCGCGAGGGTGATCCGGGGGCATTCTAGTCAGTCGCGACGACGGGTCCAACCAGGGCCTCCCGCCGCCAGGCCTTGCGCAACGCCCGCAGCGCCTCGTCGATACGCACCTCGGGTACTGCCGCGAAGCCCAGCACCAGGCCCGCGCGGTCGTCTGGCGCAACGCTGGAGTCGTCCATCCAGTAGTCGCTCAAGGCGCTGACTTCCACCCCGGCGGCTGCCGCCGCGGCGATCAGGGCCCGCTCCCGCGCCAGGCTGTCGACCCGCACGCACAGGTGCAGCCCCGCCTCCACCGCCGGCAACGGCTGGCAACCCGGCGCCTCTGGCCAGCCCCGCAGCAAGGCGTCGCGGCGGGCGCGGGCGGCGCGGCGCATGCGGCGGACGTGGCGCTGGAAATGCCCCTCGGCGATGAAGTCGGCCATGACCCGCTGGGTGCCCACCTCCGAATGGCGTACCTCGATGGCCCGCCGCTGGCGGAAGCGCTCGACCAGCGCCGGCGGGACCACCAGGTAGCCCAGGCGCAACGCCGGGAAGGCGATCTTGCAGAAGGTCCCGACGTAGAGCACCCGGCCTTGTCGGTCCAGCGCGGCCAGCGGCGCCAGCGGCGTACCGCTGTAGCGATACTCGCCGTCGTAGTCGTCCTCGACGATCCAACCGTCGGCGCGCTCGGCCCACTCCAGCAGCTCCAGGCGCCGCGCCAGCGACAGGGTGACGCCGGTGGGGTACTGGTGTGACGGCGTGACATAGGCCAGGCGGCAGCCGGCAATGCCCGCGAGCCGGTCGCTGCGCAGCCCCTCGGCGTCGAGGTCGATCCCGTGCGGTACCGCGCCGGTCGCGGCGAAGGCCAGGCGCGCCGCGCGGTAGCCAGGGTTTTCCACAGCCACCGGATCGCCGTTCTCGAGCAACACCTGGGCGCACAGGCGGATGGCCTGCTGCGCGCCATGGGTGACGATCACCTGTTCCGCCTCGCAGCGCAGGCCGCGCGCGCTGCGCAGGTAGGCGGCGATCAGCTCGCGCAGGCGCGCCTCGCCGGCCGGGTCGCCGTAGCCCAGGCAGTCCGCCGGTGGGTTGCGCCAGAAGCGCGCCTGTAGCCGCGCCCAGGTGTCGAAGGGGAACAGGTCGAAGGCCGGCACGCCGACGCGGAACGCTCGCGGCGCGCCTTCCGGTGGCGGCGCCAGGGCCGCCGGGCCGCGCGGCGCGGGAGCGCTCGGGGCGACGGCGGGGGCCCTGCCTGGGATTTCCTGCAACTCGGCAACGTAGGTGCCGTCGCCTGTGCGCCCGTCGATATAGCCCTCGGCGTGCAACTGTTCATAGGCCCGCACCACGGTGTTGCGCGAGACCTTCAGGGCCTGGGCCAGTTCGCGGCTGGCGGGCATCCGCGTGCGGCTGCCGAGGCGGCCGTCGAGGATCCGTTCGCGCAGCGCGGCGTAGAGCTGGCGGGCCAGGCCCTGGGCGGGGTCGAGGTGGATGCCGGCGGCGTCGAAGGGCAGTACGGTGGCCATGGCGGTCTCGGAGGGAAGAAAGCGCCAGTGTGGATTGGACCTGTGGAATTGACCAGCAATGGATCTTCTAGCGGACCATTTCCCGGCCTAGTCTGGAGGCACCTTTACCCGGACATGGAACCGAGCCATGAGCACGTCCCTGCAGATTCGTCCCGTCGGCGCCGGCGACCACGCCGCCTGGCTGCCGCTGTGGGAGGGCTACCAGCGCTTCTACAAGACCGAGATCGCCGCCGCTACCAGCGACGCCACCTGGCAGCGCTTCCTCGACGCCGACGAACCGATGAACGCCGCCCTCGCCTGGCTCGACGAGCGCGCCGTAGGCCTGGTGCACTGGATCTACCACCGCTCCTGCTGGACCGTTGGCGACTACTGCTACCTGCAGGACCTGTTCGTCGCCGAGGGCCTGCGCGGCGAAGGCATAGGGCGCCGGCTGATCGAGCATGTCTACGCCGAGGCCGGCGCCGCTGGCTGTTCGCGGGTGCACTGGCTGACCCACGAGAGCAACAGCGACGCGATGAAGCTGTACGAGCGCATCGCCGACAAGTCCGGTTTCCTTCAGTACCGCAGGATTCTCTGAGGCCCACCATGCGCGAACCCTTGAACTGGCGCCCCGTCGCCACTCCACCCCACGCCCCGCTCGACGGCCGCTTCGTCAAGCTCGAACCGCTCGATCCGCAACGCCACGGCGACGACCTGTGGGACGCCCTGCAAGGGCCTGGCGCCGACCCGTTGCTGTGGGAATACCTGGCCTACGGCCCGTTCGCCGAGCGCCCGGCGTTCGACGCCTGGCTGGCCGGCCAGGCGGCCAGCCGCGACCCGCTGTTCTTCGCCGTGCGCGAGCGGCGCACGCAGCGCGCCGTCGGCCTGCTCAGCTACCTGCGGATCACGCCGAAGGATGGCGTCATCGAAATCGGCCATATCGCCTTCGGCGCGCCTATGCAGCGCACACCGGGGTCTACCGAGGCGGTCTACCTGCTCGCCGAACTCGCCCTCGGCCGCCTCGGCTACCGCCGCCTGGAGTGGAAGTGCAATGCCGGCAACGCCCGTTCGATGCGCGCCGCCGAGCGCCTGGGCTTCACCTACGAAGGCACCTTCCGCCAGCACATGGTGGTCAAGCAGCGCAACCGCGACACCGCCTGGTTCTCCCTGCTCGACAGCGAATGGCCGGCGCGACAGGCGGCGTTCGAGCGCTGGCTCGATCCTTCCAACTTCGACGCCGAAGGCCGCCAGCGGCAGACGCTGGAGGCGCTGCGCGACTAGCCCCTGGCAGGGACTGCCGGTCGCTCAACGGTACTCCGGCAGCCAGTGCAGGCTGGCCAGGATGTGCGCGACCGCGTTGGCCACGCCGAACAGCAGCACCAGCACGATCGCCGGCGTGCCGCCCCAGGCGCGGAACAGCGGGCTGCCGAAGCGCTTGCGCGAGGCCCGCGCCATCAGCGCCGGAACGATCACCGCCCAGAACGCCGCGGCCAGCCCGGCGAAACCGATGGCGTAGATGAAGCCGTTGGGGAACAGCAGCCCGCCGATGGTCGGTGGGACGAAGGTCAGCAACGCGGTCTTGAAGCGCCCGAAGTGGCTGTCGTCGAACCTGCACAGGTCGGCCAGGTAGTCGAACAGGCCGAGGGTCACGCCGAGGAAGGAGCTGGCCACCGCCAGGTTGGAGAAGGTGGTGAGCAACGCGTTCAGCGAATCCGACGCGGTGATCCGGTGCAGGTATTCCACCAGGGTGCCGACGTTGCTGCCGCCGGCGATGATGCCCTTGAACTGCTCGCGCGGGATGGTGCCCAGGGTGCTGGCCTGCCACAGCAGGTAGATGGCCAGGGCGATCAGGGTGCCGATCCACAGCGAACGGCTGATCCGCTGCGGGTCCTTGCCGTAGTACTTCATCAGGCTCGGCACGTTGCCGTGGTAACCGAAGGAAGTCAGGCAGAACGGCAGGGTCGCCAGCAGGTAGGGCCAGTAGACCGCGTCCGGCTCGCCGCTGTTGAACAGGATCGCCGGCTGGATGCGCCCGAGCAGGCCGCTGATGGAGAGGCCGAAGGTAATGATCATGCCGCCGAGCATCAGCGTGGTGATGCGGTCCACCGCGCGGGTACTCCACCACACCACCAGCGCCACCGCCAGGGCGAACAGCAGCCCAGCGAGCTTTTCCGGCAGGGTCACGCCGAGGCCGCTGGACAGGGTGTAGCCGATGATCGAGCCGCCGCCGGAGATATAGGCATAGGTGAGGATATAGAGGACGAAGGCGATGCTCAGCCCGTTGACCACATTCCAGCCCTGGCCGAGCAGGTCGCGGGTGATGGTCGAGAAGCTCGAGCCCACCGGGTAGTTGAGGTTGGCCTCGAGGATCATCATCCCCGACAGCAGCATGCAGAACCAGGTGAGCAGGAACACCGCCACCGACCAGCCGAACCAGATGCCGGACATGGCGATGGGCAGGGAGAACATTCCGGCGCCGACGGCGGTGCCGGCGATGATCATCGAACCGCCGAGCAGCGAGGGCCGGCGGCTGGGCGTTTGAGCTGGAGAGGACGACACCTGGACTTCCCGATAGTCAGCGCCTGCGGCGCGACGCGCCGTTGGGCAGAGGCGGCATTCTAGGCGGCGCGCGCGCCGGGCGCACCCTGGCAGGGCAAACAGCCGGCCGACGCGGCAACCGATGCCGATAAAAAAAGGGGAGCATCATGCTCCCCCAGGGACTTTAACCGTCTGTCGCGGTCAGCCCGCAATCTCGATCAGGATCTCGCCCGGGTTGACCCGGTCGCCCTTGGCCACGTGGATCGCCTTGACCGTACCGGCGATGCCGGCCTGGACCTCGGTTTCCATCTTCATCGCCTCGGTGATCAACACCGCCTGGCCGGCCTTGACGCTATCGCCTTCCTTCACCAGCACGTCGACGATGTTGCCCGGCATGGTGGTGCTGACGTGGCCCGGCTCGCTGGCATGCTTGCGGCCGCTGGCGGAGCCGGCGACATATTCGTTGAGCGGCTCGAACACCACTTCTTCCGGCATGCCGTCGATGGACAGGTAGAAGTGCCGCTTGTTGTCGCTCTTCACGCCGACCCCGGTGATGTCGACGCGGTAGGTCTCGCCGTGCACGTCGATGACGAACTCGGTCGGGGTGCCTTCCGCGCCGGCGGCGGCGACGCCCTTGCCGGTGGGAATCGGCAGCAGTTCCTCGGGCTTCAGGGTGCCGGCCTCACGCTCTTCGAGGAACTTGCGCCCGATGTCCGGGAACATCGCGTAGGTGAGTACGTCTTCCTCGGACCTGGCCAGGTTGCCGATCTCGCTGCGCAGCTTGTTCAGCTCCGGCTTGATCAGGTCGGCCGGGCGCACGTCGATGACTTCCTCGCTGCCGATGGCCTGGCGCCGCAGTTGCTCGTTGACCTCGCCGGGGGCCTTGCCATAACGGCCCTGCAGGTACAGCTTCACTTCGTTGGTGATGGTCTTGTAGCGCTCGCCGGCGAGCACGTTGAAGAACGCCTGGGTGCCGACGATCTGCGAAGTCGGCGTCACCAGCGGCGGGAAACCGAGGTCGGCGCGGACCCGCGGGATTTCCTCGAGCACCTCGCCCATACGGTTCAGCGCGCCCTGCTCCTTGAGCTGGTTGGCCAGGTTGGAAATCATCCCGCCCGGCACCTGGTTGACCTGCACGCGGGTATCCACGCCGGTGAATTCGCTCTCGAACTGGTGGTACTTCTTGCGCACCGCGTGGAAGTACATGCCGATCTCCTGGATCAGCTCCAGGTCCAGGCCGGTGTCGTAGGGGGTACCGCGCAGCGCCGCGACCATCGACTCGGTGCCCGGGTGGCTGGTGCCCCAGGCCATGCTGGAGATCGCCGTGTCGATACGGTCGGCGCCGTTTTCCACGGCCTTGAGCTGGCACATGCTGGCGACACCGGCGGTGTCATGGGAATGCACCACCACGTCCAGCGGCAGGGCGTCCTTCAGGGCCTTGACCAGGTCGCCGGTGGCATAGGGGGTGAGCAGGCCGGCCATGTCCTTGATGGCGATGGAGTCGACGCCCATGTCGGCCATCGCCTTGCCCTGGGCGACGAAGGCCTCGATGGTGTGCACCGGGCTGGTGGTGTAGCAGATGGTGCCCTGGGCGTGCTTGCCGGCGGCCTTCACCGCCTCGATGGAGACGCGCAGGTTACGCACGTCGTTCATCGCGTCGAAGATGCGGAACACGTCGATGCCGTTGACCGCCGCCTTGGCGACGAAGGCGCGCACCACATCGTCGCTGTAGTGGCGGTAGCCGAGCAGGTTCTGCCCGCGCAGGAGCATCTGCAGGCGGGTGTTGGGCAGCGCCGCCTTGAGCTTGCGCAGGCGTTCCCACGGGTCTTCCTTGAGGAAGCGCACGCAGGCGTCGAAGGTGGCGCCGCCCCAGACTTCCAGCGACCAGTAGCCGACGCGGTCGAGCTTGTCGCAGATCGGCAGCATGTCCTCGGTGCGCATGCGGGTCGCCAGCAGCGACTGGTGGGCATCGCGCAGGATGGTATCGGTGACGCCGGTCTTCTTCGCTTGGATGGTGTTGCTCATGTTCTGCTCCTTCCCTTACAGGCCGGCGTGGGCCGCGATGGCGGTGGCGATGGCGATGGCCAGGTGCGACGGGTTGCGCTTGATCGAGTACTGGGTCAGTTCCGGGTGGCTTTCGACGAAGCTGGTGTTGAACTGGCCGCTGCGGAATTCCGGGTTGCGGAGGATTTCCTGGTAGTACGGCGCGGTGGTCTTGACCCCTTGCACGCGCATGTCATCGAGGGCGCGCAGGCCGCGATCGAGGGCCTCTTCCCAGGTCAGCGCCCAGACGATCAGCTTCAGGCACATCGAGTCGTAGTACGGCGGGATGGTGTAGCCGGTGTAGATCGCCGTGTCGGTACGCACGCCGGGGCCGCCGGGGGCGTAGTAGCGGGTGATCTTGCCGAACGAGGGCAGGAAGTTGTTCTTCGGGTCCTCGGCGTTGATGCGGAACTGCAGGGCGTAGCCGCGATGGACGATGTCGTCCTGCTTGACCGACAGCTCCAGCCCGGAAGCGATGCGGATCTGCTCGCGGACCACGTCGATGCCGGTGATCTCCTCGGTGATGGTGTGCTCCACCTGGACCCGGGTGTTCATCTCCATGAAGTACACCTCGCCGTCGGCGAGCAGGAACTCCACGGTGCCGGCGTTCTCGTAGCCCACCGCCTTGGCCGCGCGCACCGCCAGGTCGCCGATATAGGCGCGCTGCTCGGGGGTGAGCTGCGGGCTCGGGGCGATCTCGATGAGCTTCTGGTTGCGGCGCTGGATCGAGCAGTCGCGCTCGAACAGGTGCACGGTGTTGCCGAAGGAATCGGCGAGGATCTGCGCCTCGATGTGCTTGGGATTGACGATGCACTTCTCGAGGAATACCTCGGCGCTGCCGAAGGCCTTGGTCGCCTCGGAGATCACCCGCGGGAACGCCTGTTCCAGCTCCTCGCGGCTGTTGCAGCGACGGATGCCGCGACCGCCGCCGCCGGAGGTGGCCTTGAGCATCACCGGGTAGCCGATCCGCTCGGCTTCGCGCAGGGCCTCAGCGAGATCGGCGACGTTGCCTTCGGTGCCGGGGGTGCAGGGCACGCCGGCGGCGATCATGCTGCGGCGGGCTTCGGTCTTGTCGCCCATGCGGCGGATCACTTGCGCCGACGGGCCGATGAACTTGATACCGCGCTCGGCGCAGATTTCCGCCAGCTCGGCATTTTCCGAGAGGAAGCCATAGCCGGGGTGCAGGGCGTCGCAGCCACTTTCCACCGCCAGGTTCACCAGGGCGCGCGGGTTGAGGTAGCCGGCCAGCGGGTCCGCGCCGATGCTGTGGGCTTCGTCGGCGCGCTTGACGTGCAGCGCGTGGCGATCGGCCTCGGAGTAGACGGCCACCGAGCGGATGCCCATCTCGGCGCAGGCGCGCACGATGCGGACGGCAATCTCGCCGCGGTTGGCGATCAGGATCTTCTTGATCACGGAGGTCTCCCTCTTCGGGGTTGGGAACCTGGTACGGTCGATCCGGATATTCCGGTCGCTGCATGACCGGCAGGCAGCTCCCGGTCGCGCTTTTACCCTACCCCCGTGAGGGTGATTAACAAAAATCAATAATTATTGGGATAGCCATTAGAAAAGCTTTATAGTCGCCCGACCGATCTCGGTCAGAGTGTGACTGGAATGCGTAAGTCGTTGATGCGTATGACATTACGGCAGCTTCAGGTTTTTCGTGCCGTATGCGAGAGCCGCTCCTACAGCCGGGCGGCGGAGGAAATGGCCCTGACCCAGCCGGCGGTCAGCCTGCAGATCCGCCAACTGGAAGAGCTGGTCGGCCAGCCGCTGTTCGAGTACGTCGGCAAGAAGCTCTACCTGACCGATGCCGCCGAAGCCCTGCTGAAGACCAGCACCGACCTGTTCCAGCGCCTGGAAAGCCTGGACATGCAGCTCTCGGACCTGAAGGGCTCGCTGCAGGGCCAGTTGCGCCTGGCGGTGGAGTCCAGCGCCAAGTACATCACCCCGCACCTGTTCAAGGCGTTCCAGAACCTGCATCCGGAAGTCAGCCTGAGCCTGACGGTGGTCAACCGCACCCAGGTGATCAAGCGCCTGGCCGACAACCGCGACGACCTGGTGATCATGTCCCTGGTACCGCAGGACATGGCCCTGGAGTTCCTGCCCTTCCTGAACAACCCGATCATCGCCGTGGCGCCGCCGGACCATCCGCTGTGCAACGCCGCGAAGCTGGCCCTGAAGGACCTGGAGCCCTTCCCGCTACTGGTCCGCGAACCGGGCTCCGGCACCCGCAAGGCTTGCGAGGAGTTCTTCCAGCAACGCCGCGCGCACTTCTCGCAGATCCAGGAGATCGCCTCGCTGGAGTCCCTGCGCGAAGGGGTGATCGCCGGCCTCGGCCTGGCCCTGCTGCCGCGCCATGCGGCGCACCAGGAACTGGCCAACGGCCTGCTGCGCGAACTACCGGTGGAGGAATTGCCGCTCTATCGCAGCTGGTGCCTGGTGCACGCCAAGGGCAAGCGCCTGAGCCCGGTGGCCCAGGCGTTCGTCGCCTTCGTCCGCGAGGAGCGGGCGCTGATCAGCCATCTCGCTGGGCGCTTCGCCGGCCCTGGCGGTTCGAGCTGAGGTAGGCGGCGGCTACCAGCTCGGGGTAGTCGGCCAGTTCCTGGCGCAGGCGCAGTTCTTCGCAGTGGTCCTCGATCGCCCGGCGGAATTGCATGCGCCGCTGGTCTTCGAGCTTGCGGCGGGTTTTCGAATCCACGTGCTGGGCATTGGCATCGCTATGACGGGGCATCTCGCGTCTCCCATGGCCGACTGGCTGGAGTCGCGAGCATCGCGCAGCAATGTGACGGTTTGGCGGCAAGCCGGTGAAGACTGCGTTATGCCTTCCCGGCGGCGCCTCAGGACGGCTCGCCGCGCTCTTCCTGGTTCTTCATCACCTTCGGCGACAGGCGCAGGCTGCGCAGGCTGCGCTTGACGCTCTTGAGGTGGTTGACCAGGTCCGGGCCGCGGGCCATGGCCACGCCCATCGCCAGCACGTCGATCACCACCAGGTGGGCGATGCGCGAGGTCAGCGGGGTGTAGATGTCGGTGTCCTCGTGCACGTCGATCGCCAGGTTGACCGTGGCCAGGTCGGCCAGCGGGGTCTGGCTCGGGCACAGGGTGATCAGCGTGGCGCCGGCCTCGCGCACCAGGTTGGCGGTGATCAGCAGGTCCTTCGAGCGACCCGACTGGGAAATGCAGATGGCCACGTCGCTGGGCTTGAGGGTCACCGCCGACATCGCCTGCATGTGCGGGTCGGAGTAGGCCGCCGCCGACAGCAGCAGGCGGAAGAACTTGTGCTGGGCATCCGAGGCCACCGCGCCGGAAGCGCCGAAGCCGTAGAACTCCACGCGCTGGGCGTGGGCGATGGCGGCGATGGCGCGCTCCAGGGCGTGGGTGTCCAGGTGCTCGCGGACTTCCATCAGGCTGTGCAGCGTGGTGTCGAAGATCTTCAGGCTGAAGTCGGCCACCGAGTCGCTCTCATGGATCGAGAACTGGCCGAAGCTGGCGCCGGCCGCCAGGCTCTGCGCCAGCTTCAGCTTGAGGTCCTGGAAGCCGCTGCAGCCGATGGCGCGGCAGAAGCGCACGATGGTCGGCTCGCTGACCCCGACCCCATGGGCCAGTTCGGCCATGGAGCTGTGCATGACCGACGCCGGATCGTTGAGAACGTGATCGGCGACCTTGAGTTCCGACTTGCGGAGCTGTTGGCGGGACTGGGCTATGTGCTGCAGCAGGTTCACAGGCTGGGCTCGATTCTCTGTAGTAACCTTGTAGTTATACTACAAACAGTCAGCCACGCCCAGCCAACGCCGTCGGGAGCTTGCCTTGAGTACACCAGCCACTCCAACGTCCTGCGACATCCTGGTCTTCGGCGGTACCGGCGACCTGGCCCTGCACAAGCTGCTGCCGGCGCTCTATCGCCTGCACCGGGAGGACCGCCTGCCGGCCGATACACGGATCTTCGCCCTCGCCCGCAGCGCGCTGGACAACGCCGCCTTCCTCGCCCTCGCCGAGCGCAACGTCCGCGCGGTGGTGGCGCGCAGCGAGTTCGCCGCCGAACAATGGAAAGGCTTCGCCGCGCGCCTCGACTACCTGGCCATGGACGCCTCGCAGAGCGCCGACTTCGGCCGTCTCGCGCGGCACCTGAAGAGCAGCGAGGGCCGGGTGCTGGTGCACTACCTGGCGACCTCGCCGAGCCTGTTCGCGCCGATCGCGCAGAACCTCTCCATCGCCGGCCTCGCCGGGCCGCAAGCGCGCATCGTGCTGGAAAAACCGCTGGGCCATTCGCTGGACTCGGCGAGGGCGATCAACCAGTCCATCGGCCGGGTGTTCGACGAGTCGCGGGTGTTCCGCATCGACCACTACCTGGGCAAGGAAACCGTGCAGAACCTGATGGCCCTGCGCTTCGCCAATGCGTTGTTCGAGCCGGTCTGGCGCGCGGCGCACATCGACCATGTGCAGATCAGCGTCAACGAGACCCTTGGCGTGGAGAACCGCGGCGGCTACTACGACCACGCCGGGGCGATGCGCGACATGGTGCAGAACCATCTGCTCCAGTTGCTCTGCCTGGTGGCGATGGAGGCGCCGGTGCGTTTCGACGCCGAGGCTGTGCGCAACGAGAAGCTCAAGGTGCTGCAGGCGCTGAAGCCGATCTCCGGGCTCGACGTGCAGGACAAGACGGTACGCGGCCAGTACGCCGCCGGCAGGATCGGCGGCCAGGAGGTGCCGGCGTACTACTTCGAGAAGAACGTCGACAACGACAGCGATACCGAGACCTTCGTCGCGCTCCAGGCCGAGGTCGAGAACTGGCGCTGGGCCGGGGTGCCGTTCTACCTGCGCACCGGCAAGCGCATGGCGCGCAAGTGCTCGGAAATCGTCATCCAGTTCAAGCCGGTGCCGCACAGCCTGATCGACGGCGGCGGCGGGCCGGCCAACCGCCTGTGGATAAGGTTGCAGCCGGAGGAGCGGATCAGCGTGCAACTGATGGCCAAGACCCCGGGCAAGGGCATGCAACTGGAACCGGTGGAGCTGGACCTCAACCTGGCCGAGGCCCTCAGCCGCAACAAGCGGCGCTGGGACGCCTACGAGCGCCTGCTGCTGGACGTGATCGAGGGCGACTCGACGCTGTTCATGCGCCGCGACGAGGTAGAGGCCGCCTGGGGCTGGGTCGACCCGATCCTCGCCGGCTGGCGCGAGCACTACCAGAGCCCGCGGCCCTACCCGGCCGGCAGCAACGGCCCGGAACAGGCGCAACTGCTGCTGGAACTGCAGGGTCGACGCTGGCTGGAATGACGCGGACATTGATCCGGCTCAGGATCGCCCGGCGCGCGCTCGGCTAGAGTCGCGCGCCCACGTCGTTGCGAGCCCGAACCATGACCGCCACCACCCTCCGCCCCGAACTGCTGTGCCCCGCCGGCACCCTGAAAAGCATGCGCTATGCCTTCGCCTACGGCGCCGATGCCGTCTACGCCGGGCAGCCGCGCTACAGCCTGCGGGTGCGCAACAACGATTTCGACCACGCCCAACTGGCCGAAGGCATCGCCGAGGCCCACGCACTTGGCAAGCGCTTCTACGTGGTGGTCAACATCGCCCCGCACAACGCCAAGCTGAAAACCTTCCTGCGCGACCTGGAGCCGGTGGTCGCCATGGGTCCGGATGCGCTGATCATGTCCGATCCCGGCCTGATCATGCTGGTTCGCCAGCATTTCCCGCAGATGCCCATCCACCTGTCGGTGCAGGCCAACGCGGTGAACTGGGCCGCGGTGCAATTCTGGCGGCAGCAGGGCCTGACCCGGGTGATCCTTTCCCGCGAGCTGTCGCTGGAGGAGATCGAGGAAATCCGCCAGCAGGTGCCGGACATGGAGCTGGAAGTGTTCGTCCACGGCGCCTTGTGCATGGCCTATTCCGGGCGCTGCCTGCTGTCCGGCTACATCAACCGCCGCGACCCCAACCAGGGCACCTGCACCAATGCCTGCCGCTGGGAATACAAGGCGGTGGAGGGCCGCGAGGACGAGCTGGGCAACGTGGTGGCGCGGGAGCCGACCCTGGGACGCGGCGCGCCGACCGAGCAGGTGTTCCTCCTCGAGGAAGGCAACCGTCCCGGCGAACCGATGGCCGCCTTCGAGGACGAACACGGCACCTACATCATGAATTCCAAGGACCTCCGCGCCGTGCAGCACGTCGAGCGGCTGGCGCGGATCGGCGTGCACTCGCTGAAGATCGAGGGCCGCACCAAATCCCACTACTACGTGGCGCGCACCGCCCAGGTCTACCGCCAGGCGATCGACGACGCGGCGGCCGGCAAGCCGTTCGACCGCGGCCTGATGGACACCCTGGAGTCCCTCGCCCACCGCGGCTACACCGAGGGCTTCCTGCGCCGCCACGTGCACGACGAGTACCAGAACTACCAGCACGGCCATTCGTTGTCCGAGCGCCAGCAGTTCGTCGGCGAACTCACCGGCGAACGCCGCGACGGACTGGCCGAGGTGGAGGTGAAGAACCGCTTCCAACGCGGCGACAGCGTCGAACTGATGACTCCGCGAGGCAACCTGAGCCTGCGCGTGGAGGACCTGCGCAACGCCGCCGGCGAGGCCATCGAGGTGGCGCCGGGCAATGGCCACGTGGTCTACCTGGCGCTGCCGGAAGGCCTGGACCTGCGCTACGCGCTACTGATGCGCGATCTCCAGCCCGGCCAGGATACCCGCCAGCCGCAGGCCGAACGCAGCGGCGGGTGTGCCGGCAAGGGCGCTTGCGGCTGCGCTCACTGAGGGTTGAGCAGGAACACCACGTAGCCCCTGAACCAGGGGCTCTTTTCCAGGTAGTCGGGGGCTTGCCAGTCGCCGCCCTGGACCAGGCCGATCCGGTACGGCAGCTGCAGGCGGCTGACCCGCGGGAGGTAGGCGGCGTGGTTGGGAATGCTGTGACGCCCCTGGTAGGTCTGCACCACCACTTCGTCGACCACGCCCTTGAGCCGGTTGATCGCCGCCGGCTCGGCGTTGCTGCCCCAGTCGAGCAACCCGGTGATGCTCAAGCGGTATTCGCGGGGCAGGCGCCGGCGCAGGTCGCGGAGGAAATCGACGTACTCGTCGAGGTAGCGGGTACGCGCATCGAAGTCGATCTGGATGCCGACCACCGGGTTGCCGGCACGCTTCCAGCGCTGCACCTGGTTCAGCACGGCCTGGTAGATCTGCGGCGTCCAGCGCAGGGTATGGGCGCGGTACACCACCCAGACCTCGCCCCGCGCCAGGCGTGGCACCGAGATGCCCTGGGCGATCAGCCGCACGCCCTCGCCGGGGCGCCGGCGCGACTGGCTGATCTGTCCCTGCAGGATGTACAGCGTCTCGGCCCGCGCCAGCACCGGCTGCGGCGCGACGCCGCTCCACAGCCAGAAGGCGCCGTAGTCCTCGGCGCGCACCGCGGCCTCGACGGACGGCAACAGCGGCAGGCCCAGCAACAGGCCCGCCAGCCAGGCTCGCCAGCGCCTCACCAGTAGTACTTCAGTTCCTTGGCCCAGGAGCTGTCGGCGTAGGTCGACTTGAGCGTACGGAACCATTGCTTGCGCTCGGCCTGCGGGATGTCCTGCTGGCCGCAGGTGTTGTAGCCGGCCGGGGCGAAGCAGTTGATCGCGCGGAACAGCGCGTAGGCCTTGTCTTCGCGCGGAGCCTTGGGGTTGTCCATGACCAGGCGATAGCCATCCAGCCGGGAGTACACCTCGCCCTTGAAGCCGCTCGGGGTGCCGCCCAGCTCGTTGGCCTCGGGCTGGCTGTCCAGCGGCATGCCGTCGAGACCGTTGCGCAGGATGAATTCGCCCAGGCAGTTCAGGCCCTTCGGGTCCTTGTCATCGGCGGCCAGCGCCGCGGCCGACTCGGCGATGGCCGGGCAAACGTAGCCGGACTCGGCCTTGTCGCCCTTCCAGCGGAACAGCTCCAGGCTGTTACCGGCGCCGTAGACATAGCCGAGGCTGGTGCCCAGCTTGGTCTGCGAGGGGGTTTCGCCGAGCAGCGCGAAGTCCTTGCCGAAGTCGGCGAAGCGGCTGCGGCGCAGGTCCTTGTAAAGGAGAGTGAACAGCGCGGTATCGCGCTCTTCCGCCGTCGCGCCCTGCTTGGCCTGGCGGCGCAACAGCGCGGCGTCGGCGACGTTGCGCAGGAGGATGCTGCGCAGCAGCGGCTCCTGGACCGGCGAACCTTCGGCGAAGACCTTTTCCAACTGGCCGCTGCGCTCGTAGTTGAGCGCCAGGGCCAGCTGCAACTGGCCCTTCTGGTACGGCTGCGCGGCCTGCGGCAACAGTTCCAGCCAGAGCGCCTCGGCGGCTTTCCAGTCCTTCTGCTGCTCCAGCGCCAGCCCGCGCAGGGTCTGCTGGCTGAAGCCGACGTAGTCGAGGCTGCCGACCTTTTGCGGCAGCGCTTCGAGGGTCTTCGCCGGGTCCTGGTCGACATAGAAGCGATAGGCCGCCTGCAGGTAGGCGAACAGTTCGGGATGCGCGGCGAAGCTGGCCTGTTGGGCCTGCAGCGTTTCCCAGGTGAAGCTGCGCGGGGTCGACGGATCGTGGGCGCGCATCTGCACCAGGTCGGCCACCGCCAGCAGCAGCGGAGTCTGGATGTCGCCGAGCTGGATACCGGTCAGGAGCTTGTTGTCGACCTCCTGGACCAGGTCTTCCAGGGCCATGTTGCGCTGCCCTTGCTCGGCTTCGGCGAATTGCGCGGCATAGTCCTGGGCCAGCAGCTTCTGGTCGCCGGCCAGCCAGTGCACGCGCCGTTGCAAGCCCTTGGCCGAGGCGGCGTAGAGCCCCTTCGGATACGCCTGCAGGTAGGCCTCGAGGGCGCTGCGGGTCTGTTCCAGGCGAGCCTTGTCGACATTCTGCAGCTCGGGGAAGCCCATGTCGTCGAAGGCGTTCTGCTGGGCGGCGTTGAGCAGGGTGCGCGCCTGCAGGTACAGGGCGGTTTCCTTCAGCCAGGGCTGCGACACGTCCTGCAACGCCTTGAAGCCCTGTTCGGCTTCGTCGAAGCGACCGCTGTAGAAGTTGGCCGCAGCCTCCAGGTACGTGGCGAAGGCCTTGCCTGCGGCCGACTCGACGCCTTGCGCGAGCACACCGCCCAGTTCCTCTTGTTCCCAGCCGCAGGCACCGAGCAGGTCCAGGCGGCTGTTGGCCAGGGCCTTGGTCTCCGCCTCGCCCAGCCCGGCGTCACGCACCTGGCGAAGAAACGCCAGCGCGCTGTCCTGGTCGTTGCTGCGGCAGCGGCTGCCCTCGCCCTCGAAGAATTCGGCGCCGGCGATCTTTTCCGGTAGCGCTTCGGCGCCCATCTGCCGGGCCAGTTCGGCGAGCGGCGAGGGCGCTGGCGCAGGCGGCGGTGTCTCGGCCTCGCTCGCCGCCGGCAGCGCGGGCGGCTGGCTGCCGTCGCCGGGCAGCAGGCGGAACAGGCCGAACGGTACCAGGCCGTAGCCTTCGAGCTTCTCTTCCTCCGACGGCGGCGCCTCCACCAGCCGCCAGTGGCCGGCGTCGGCCAGCAGCAGGCGCAGGTTGGCGCGGGTGTCGTTGCCCGGGGCGAGGAACGGCAGGGTATCGCAGACACCGCCGCCGACCAGCGACCAATCGGGATAGCAGGAGTCGTCGCTGCTGGCCTGGGCCAGCGGGGAGAGACCGGCGCCCACCAGCAGGAGGGCGGGAAGAAGCGGCTTCGAGCGCATGAATCGTCCTTAATTCGTGGGAGTCGAAAGTGCTACAGCATACTCCGCCGGATCGCGTTCAACGAGCCTGGCGCAAACCTTCCTCCAGGGCATGGGCCGGCAACGGCCGGCCGATCAGGTAGCCCTGCAGCTCGTCGCAACGCTGGGCCACCAGGAAGTCCCGCTGTTCGATGGTTTCCACGCCTTCGGCGACCACCTTCAGGTCGAGGCTGTGGGCCATGGCGATGATCGCCCGGATGATCGCCGCATCCTCGCTGTTCTGGGTCAGGTCGCGGACGAACGACTGGTCGATCTTCAGGTAGTCCAGCGGCAGGCGCTTCAGGTAGCTGAGCGAGGAATAGCCGGTGCCGAAGTCGTCGACCGATAGCTTCACCCCCATCTCGCGCAACTGGCGGAAGGTCGCCAGGACACTATCGAGGGCGTCCAGCCACTGGCTTTCGGTCAACTCCAGCTCCAGTTGCGCCGCCGGCAGGCCGCTGTCGGCAAGCGCCGAGCGCACTACGTCGAGCAGGTCGCCCTGGCGCAACTGGTGGACCGAGAGGTTCACCGAGACCCGCAGGTTCAGGCCCCGCTGGCTCCACTCGGCGGCCTGCAGGCAGGCCCGGCGCAGGACGAATTCACCGATCTCGCCGATCAACCCGCACTCCTCGGCGAGGCCGATGAAGGTCGACGGCGGGATCATGCCCTCCTCCGGATGGTGCCAGCGCACCAGCGCCTCGACCGAGTCCGGGCGGGCGCTGGCCAGGCACAGCTTGGGCTGGTAATGCACGTCCAGCTGGCCCTCCTCGACCGCCTTGCGCAACCGGGTTTCCAGGCGCAGGCGTTCGAGGGTGCTGTCCTGCAGGTTGTCGCGGAAGAACTGGAAGGTATTGCCGCCGAGTTGCTTGGCATGTTGCATCGCCAGGTTCGCCTGGCTCATCAGCACGGAGATTTCCCGTGCCTGCTCGGAAAACAGGCTGATCCCCAGCGAGGCGCCGAGGATCAACTCGTGGCCGAGCACGCTCACCGGCTGGCGCAACTGGACCAGCAGGCGTTCGGCCAGGCGCGACAGGGCCGCGGTGCCGGTGCCGCCATCGAGGAGAATGGCGAACTCGTCGCCGGCCAGACGCGCCAGGGTGTTGGCTTCCGGCGCGGTGCGCCGCAGGCGCTGGGCCATCTCCCTGAGCAACTGGTCGGCGACCTCGTGGCCGAGGCTGTCGTTGAGCAGCTTGAAGCGGTCCAGGTCGATCAGCAGCAGGGCCAGCCCGCCCTCCTCCTGGCGCGCCCGCTGGGCCGCCTCGTGCAGCCGCTCGCGGAACAACCGGCGGTTGGCCAGGCCGGTCAGTTCGTCGTAGTGCAGCAGGTGACGCAGGCGCTCCTCGACGTCGCGGCGGGCACTGAGATCGGTGAAGAAACCGACGATGTGGGTCGCCTCGCCATTGCCGTCGCGCAGCAGGTTGAGCTGCAGCCATTGGGGATAGGGATCGCCATTCTTCCGCGTATCCACCAGTTCGCCCTGCCACTGCCCGTGCTGGCGCAGCTCGGCGCGGATCTGCCGGTAGTGGCGCTGGGCCTCGGGGGTATTCACCAGCAGGCTGGCGTTGCGCCCGACCACGTCCTCGCGGCGATAGCCGGTGATGCGACTGAAGGCCTGGTTGACCGCCAGCAGGTTGTAGGCCGGATCGAGGATCACGATGCTCTCGCTGGCCGCCTCGAACACTGTCGCGGCCAGTTGCTGCTGCTCTTCCAGGCGCTTGCGCGCGCTGATGTCGCTGCGCGTGCCGAGCATCCGCGTCACCCGTCCCCGCGGGTCGCGAGCCATGGCCCGGCCACGATCCTCCAGCCAGCGCCAGCCGCCCTCCCGGTCGCGCACGCGGTACTCCACCCGGTACAGCTCGCTGCGCCCCTTGAGATGTTCGGCGAGGGCGCGACGGATGCGCGGCAGGTCGCCGGGGTGGATGCTTTCGATCAGCCTGCGATAGTCCTCGGGACCGTCCCCGGCGTCGCTGAAGACCGCCTCGAGATAGGAATGCTGGACCCGGCCGCTCTCCAGGTCCCAGTCCCACAACCCCAGTTCGCTGGCCTCCAGGGCCATGGCCAGGCGCGCCTCGCTCTGGCTGAGCGCCTGGCTGGTCGCGCCAAGCTCCTCGGTGCGCGCCTCCACCCGGCGCTGCAAGGCGTCGCGGGCGGCGCGCAGCTCGCGTTCGACCAGGCGCCGCTGGCCGACCTCCTGGGCGAGCTTGCGATTGAGCGCTTCGGCCTCGGCGTTGACGCGTTCCAGGTGCAGGTTCAGCGCCTGGGTCTGGAAGCGTCGCAGCAGCGCGCCCTGCACCAGCCGGTGAATCTGCCCGGCGACCACCAGCAGCGCCACCAGCAGGATCAGGCCGAGCACGCCCCAGCCCTGCAACAGGCTATGCGGCTGCAACAGCAGGAAAACGATGGATGGCAGCAGGCCCGGCAAGGCGAAGGTGAGGAAGGCCGGCAGGCTCACCGCATAGGCGACGCTGGCGGAGAGGATCGCCGCCGCCACCAGGCCGAACACCAGCACCTGCTGGAGGAAGGCATCGGCCGGGACCAGCATGATCACCGCGAACGCCAGGGTCAGGCCCGAGGCGCCGGCGCCGCACAGGAAGGTCCGCCGCCAGTGGCGGCTGGCCTGGCGACGGCTGTCGGCCTGCTGGAAGGCGGCGACCTGCAGCAGGCGCAGGACGGCGAGCAACACCAGCCAGACCAGCCAGCCGCCGAGCAGCCAGCTGCTGACCTTGCCCCACACCAGGCAGGCGCTGGTCACGCCGCCGAGCAGCATGAGCAGGGTCGGCGTGCGCGAGCCGAGATAAAGGAGCCGGGTACGCTCGATGGCGATTTCGCGGGCGTAGAGCCGCAGTACATCGGTGCTGCCGCCCGGCAGCGCCAAGGGCTCGACATGGACGGTCATAGGCGCTTGTTCTTGTAGTGGTTTGCCTTGAAGTGGCCGGAGCATAACCGAGCAGGGGCAGGCTGCCCAAGGCCGGGATAGAGCATTTTTCCGCAGCCAGGCCCGACGCTGCGCCGGCCTGCGCCGCATGGCGGCCCGGTTTGCCCGGCTTTTCCCCGCCCCGGTAGAATGCCGCGATGAACGACGACCTCTCCCTCCTGCTGAACTCCCTCAACGACCCGCAGCGCCAGGCCGTGGCCGCGCCGCTGGGCCGCCAACTGGTCCTCGCCGGCGCCGGCTCGGGCAAGACCCGCGTGCTGGTGCACCGGATCGCCTGGCTGATCCAGGTCGAGCACGCCTCGCCCTACAGCATCCTGTCGGTGACCTTCACCAACAAGGCGGCGGCGGAGATGCGCCACCGCATCGAGCAGTTGCTCGGGATCAATCCGGCGGGCATGTGGGTCGGCACCTTCCACGGCCTCGCCCATCGCCTGCTGCGCGCGCACTGGCGCGAGGCCGGGCTGAGCGAGAACTTCCAGATCCTCGACAGCGACGACCAGCAACGCCTGGTCAAGCGGGTGATCCGCGAACTCGGCCTCGACGAGCAGCGCTGGCCGGCGCGCCAGGCCCAGTGGTTCATCAACGGGCAGAAGGACGAGGGCCTGCGGCCGCAACACATCCAGCCCGGCGGCGACCTGTTCCTCGCCACCATGCTGAAGATCTACGAAGCCTACGAGGCGGCCTGCGCCCGCGCCGGGGTGATCGACTTCTCCGAGCTGCTGCTGCGCGCCCTGGACCTCTGGCGCGACCATCCCGGCGTGCTCGAGCACTACCAGCGGCGCTTCCGCCATATCCTGGTGGACGAGTTCCAGGACACCAACGCCGTGCAGTACGCCTGGCTACGGATTCTCGCCAAGGGCGGCGACAGCCTGATGGTGGTCGGCGACGACGACCAGTCGATCTACGGCTGGCGTGGCGCACGGATCGAGAACATCCAGCAGTTCAGCGACGACTTCGCCGACGCCGAGGTGATCCGCCTGGAGCAGAACTACCGTTCCACCGCGTCGATCCTCAAGGCCGCCAACGCCCTGATCGCCAACAATCAGGGACGCCTGGGCAAGGAGTTGTGGACCGACGGCGAGGACGGCGAGTCGCTGAGCCTGTACGCCGCGTTCAACGAGCACGACGAGGCGCGCTACGTGGTCGAGTCGATCGAGAGCGCGCTCAAGGGCGGCCTGGCGCGCAGCGAGATCGCCATCCTCTACCGCTCCAACGCCCAGTCGCGGGTGCTGGAGGAAGCCCTGCTGCGGGAGAAGATTCCCTACCGCATCTACGGCGGCCAGCGCTTCTTCGAGCGTGCCGAGATCAAGAACGCCATGGCCTACCTGCGCCTGCTCGACGGCCGCGGCAACGACGCGGCGCTGGAACGGGTGGTCAACGTGCCGGCACGCGGCATCGGCGAGAAGACCGTGGAGAGCATCCGCGAATTCGCCCGCGGCAACGATGTGTCGATGTGGGAGGCGATCCGCCTGATGATCGCCAACAAGGTCCTGCCCGGCCGCGCCGCCAGCGCCCTGACCGGCTTCGTCGAGCTGATCGAGAATCTTTCGGCGAAGGTCATGGACATGCCGCTGCACCTGATGACCCAGACGGTGATCGAGCAGTCCGGACTGATCAGCTACCACAAGGAAGAAAAAGGCGAGAAAGGCCAGGCCCGGGTGGAGAACCTCGAGGAACTGGTCAGCGCCGCCCGCGCCTTCGAGAACAGCGAGGAAGAGGAAGACCTCACCCCGCTGCAGGCCTTCCTCAGCCACGCCTCCCTGGAGGCCGGGGAAACCCAGGCCGACGCCCACGAGGACAGTGTCCAGCTGATGACCCTGCACAGCGCCAAGGGCCTGGAGTTCCCGCTGGTGTTCCTGGTCGGCATGGAGGAAGGGCTGTTCCCGCACAAGATGAGCCTGGAGGAATCCGGCCGCCTGGAAGAGGAACGCCGCCTGGCCTACGTCGGCGTCACCCGCGCCATGCAGCGACTGGTCCTGACCTACGCGGAGACCCGCCGGCTCTACGGTAGCGAGACCTACAACAAGGTTTCGCGCTTCATCCGCGAGATCCCGCCGGCGCTGATCCAGGAAGTGCGCCTGTCCAATACCGTCAGCCGCCCCTACGGCGGCACCTCGCGCAGTGCCGGCGGCAACCTCTTCAGCGGCGCCGGGGTGCCGGAGACGCCCTTCTCCCTCGGCCAGCGGGTGCGCCACGCGCTGTTCGGCGAAGGGACTATCCTCAACTTCGAAGGCGCCGGCGCCCAGGCCCGGGTGCAGGTGAACTTCGAGAGCGAAGGCAGCAAGTGGCTGATGCTCGGCTACGCCAAGCTGGAAGCCCTGTAGCGGCGCAGCCGGTGGAGAAGGCCCGGAGGAGGACGACATGCTGGCATCCTGGGCCTTCTGGGCACTGCTTTCGGCGCTGTTCGCCGCGCTGACCGCGATCTTCGCCAAGATCGGCCTCGACCGGGTCGATTCGGACTTCGCCACCTTCATCCGCACCCTGGTGATCCTCGTCACCCTCGGCGGCATCCTCGCGGTCCTGGGCAAGTTCCAGGCCCCGGGCAGCATCCCGCCGCGCAGCTGGCTGTTCCTGGTGCTCTCCGGGCTGGCCACCGGTGCCTCCTGGATCTGCTATTTCCGCGCCCTCAAGCTCGGCCCGGCGTCGCTAGTGGCGCCGCTGGACAAGTTCAGCGTGGTGCTGGTGGCACTGCTCGGCGTGGCCTTCCTCGGCGAACGCCTGGACCTGCGCCAATGGCTCGGCGTAGCCCTGGTGACAGCGGGCGTGGTGGTCCTGGCAATCCGCCCATAAGCCCGCTGAATGGCGCTTCGACCTTGGTATAAAGGCGAAAAATCGCGGAAACCCTAGACTGGCGGCCTCTAATAATTCGTCGTCTGAGGTTCGTTCCATGTACCGTGATCGCGTGCGCCTGCCCTCCCTGCTCGACAAGGTGATGAGTGCGGCCGAAGCCGCCGACCTGATCCAGGACGGCATGACCGTCGGCATGAGCGGTTTCACCCGCGCCGGCGAGGCCAAGGCCGTACCCCAGGCGCTGGCCATGCGCGCCAAGGAACGTCCGCTGCGTATCAGCCTGATGACCGGCGCCAGCCTCGGCAACGACCTCGACAAGCAGCTCACCGAGGCCGGCGTGCTCGCCCGGCGCATGCCGTTCCAGGTCGACAGCACCCTGCGCAAGGCGATCAACGCCGGCGAAGTGATGTTCATCGACCAGCACCTCTCGGAAACCGTCGAGCAGTTGCGCAACCACCAGCTGAAGCTGCCGGACATCGCCGTCATCGAAGCCGCCGCGATCACCGAGCAGGGCCACATCGTGCCGACCACCTCGGTGGGCAACTCGGCGAGCTTCGCGATCTTCGCCAAGCAGGTCATCGTCGAGATCAACCTGGCCCACAGCACCAACCTGGAAGGCCTGCACGACATCTATATCCCGACCTACCGGCCGACCCGCACGCCGATCCCGCTGACCCGCGTCGACGACCGCATCGGCAGCACGGCGATCCCGATCCCGCCGGAGAAGATCGTCGCCATCGTCATCAACGACCAGCCGGACTCGCCATCCACCGTGCTGCCGCCGGACGGCGAGACCCAGGCCATCGCCAACCACCTGATCGATTTCTTCAAGCGCGAGGTCGACGCCGGGCGCATGAGCAACAGCCTCGGCCCGCTGCAGGCCGGTATCGGCAGCATCGCCAACGCGGTGATGTGCGGCCTGATCGAGTCGCCGTTCGAGAACCTGACCATGTACTCCGAAGTGCTGCAGGACTCGACCTTCGACCTGATCGACGCCGGCAAGCTGCGCTTCGCCTCGGGCAGCTCGATCACCCTGTCGCCGCGGCGCAACGCCGACGTGTTCGGTAACCTGGAGCGCTACAAGGACAAGCTGGTGCTGCGCCCGCAGGAAATCTCCAACCACCCCGAGGTGGTCCGTCGCCTGGGCATCATCGGCATCAATACGGCGCTGGAGTTCGACATCTACGGCAACGTCAACTCGACCCACGTCGGCGGCACCAAGATGATGAACGGCATCGGCGGCTCCGGCGACTTCGCCCGCAACGCGCACCTGGCGATCTTCGTCACCAAGTCGATCGCCAAGGGCGGCAACATTTCCAGCGTGGTGCCGATGGTCAGCCACGTCGACCACACCGAGCACGACGTCGACATCCTCGTCACCGAGCAGGGCCTCGCCGACCTGCGCGGCCTGGCGCCTCGCGAACGGGCCCGGGTGATCATCGAGAACTGTGTCCACCCGTCCTACCAGGCACCGCTGCTGGACTACTTCGAGGCGGCTTGCGCGAAAGGCGGCCACACGCCGCATCTGTTGCGCGAGGCGCTGGCCTGGCACCTGAACCTGGAAGAACGCGGACACATGCTGGCCGGCTGAGGCTGAACCGTTTCATCCGCAACTATTTCCAGCGCCCGGACGATTAATTCTTCCGGGCGTCTGGACAGGGCAGAAAAAACCACGTAAAAACATATTTCGGCGGCCTTTTCTCTTGCCGCCATCGCAACACGCCGACTCGGCCCTTCCGCTTTTCCTGCTGTAACACTTCGTTGTTTCTTTCGGTAACGCACCATGACGGTGCAGAGCGGTACAGTTACGCACCGAAACAACCCATACAGTTCGGAAACACACCCCGGTGATCCAACGCAATTCTCCGCAACTGTTCCTATTCTTGTTGACCTGTTAGTCAGATCATATTGCTCAGTTAATCACTAGCAACCTGACTACCCACCACAAGTGGGAAGGATCGACACATCATGGAACGTACCCTCGGTTCCAACACTTTCGACATCGCTCGCTCCAACCGCCGCAGCAGCAGCCTGCTGGGCACCATGAAACTGTGGCAGCGCCGCATCCAGAGCCGTCGCCAGCTGGCCCGCCTGGACTCCCGCCTGCTCGCCGACGCCGGCATCAGCGAAGCCCAGCGCTACGCCGAGCTGAACAAGCCGTTCTGGCGCTAAGCGATACTGTAACGCCCCGGTTCGGCCCAGCCTGAACTGTACCGTAGGCCGCTCCTTACCGAGCGGCCTTCACGTATCTGGAAGAAGCCTTTTCCTCCAGCAGTTCACGGTACAGCTCGCTCCAGCGACGCCCCATCTCTTCGGCGGTGAACAGTTGCCGATAGCGGGCCTCCGCGTTCCTGCCCATTTCCTCCGCCTGCTGCGGATGCTCCCAGAGCCAGCGCATCGCTTGGCAAAACGCGGCCGGCTGGCTGGGCGGCACGACCAGGCCGGTCTCGCCATGGATATTGATGTAGCTGGTGCCGGTGCCGATCTCGCTGGAGATCATCGGCTTGCCGTACATCGCGCCCTCCAGCAGGGAGATGCCGAACGCCTCGGAACGCAGGTGCGACGGAAAGACCATGGCGTAGCTGAGTTGCAGCAGGGCGACCTTGTCCTCGTCGTCCACCCGCCCGAGGAAGTGCACGTTGCGCAACCCCAGCGCCGCGGCCTGGGCATACAGCTCGGCCTGCAACGGCCCGGCACCGACGATCACCACCGGGTAATCGGTGCCCTGCAACGCATCCAGCAGGATATGCAGGCCCTTGTAGTAGCGCATCACCCCGACGAACAGGAAGAACCGCGGCCCGAGTTTCTCTCGCCAGTGCTCCAGACGCTGTGCCGCAGGCTTCGGGTAGCCGTCCTTGTCCAGGCCGTAGGTGATCACCCGGGTCTTTTCCCGGTACTGGCGGAGCACGTCGCTGGTACTGAAGTAGTTGGGCGAGGCTGCGACGATGCGATCCACGCTGTGGAGGAAACGACTCATCAGCGGCCGGTACAGTTTCAACAGGACGCGCTGGCGGATGATGTCCGAATGGTAGGTGACCACGCTCGGCTTGTTCATACCGGTGAGGAAATGCACCAGGTCCATGAACGGCCAGGGGAAGTGGTAGTTGACCACGTCCGCCTCTGCCGCCAGCTCGCGGAACTGCTTGAACACGCTCAGGGAAAAACCGGTGGAGGCGAGCTGCAGGTCGAGCCTGGCGCGATGCACCACATGTCCGCCGAAGGGCACGACAGGCGGATGCGGGTCGCTGCTCAGGGTCAGGACGTGGTTGTCGATCCCCCACGGCCCGCTGCTCTCGCAAAGCTGGAAGATCACCTGTTCGATCCCGCCTACCGTTTCGCTCAGGTAGGTCTTGTAGAAGTGCAGTACCCGCATTCAGCCCTCCACGGCACGACGATAGGCTGCAGCGGTGAGATTCGCGCAACGCTTCCAGGAAAACTGCTCCGCCCGTCGCAGGCCGGCTTCCCGGCAGCACTCCCAGTAGACGGTATCCTCGGTCATGCGGACCAGCATGTCAGATAGCCCATTGGCATCATCCGGGTCAATATAGCTGCCCGCCTCGCCGGCCACCTCCGGCATTGCGGAGAGTCGCGTGAGCAATACCGGCGTGCCGCTGGCCATGGCTTCCAGCACAGGCAGGCCGAAGCCTTCGTAGATCGAGGAGAAGACCAGCGCCCGAGCGCCCGACATCAACTCGGCGACCCGCTCGTCCGGCAGGTAGCCGAGCAGCCGCACCGTTCCCGAAGCCAGCGCCTGGCGCAGTTCGTCGTCGAGCGAGCGACTTTCCCATCCCGGCATGCCGACGATCATCAGCGGAAAACGCTGGCGGACCGCCGCCGGCAGTTGCCCATGGGCGCGCAGGGCCAGCGACAGGTTCTTGCGCGGTTCGAGGGTTCCTACGCAGAGGAAATACCCGCGCGGCACCAGGCCATGCGCGCGCAAGGGCTCGCGCAGGGACTCCCGGTCCCGCGGACGGAACCGCGCGGCATGGCCGAGGGGCGCCACCACGAAGCGCTCGCGCGGCAGGCCGAAATACGCCTGCGCCTCGTCGGCGATCGCCTGCGAGTCGGTCAGGATCAACCGCGCCTTTTCCATCCCGCGCGCCAGCCGGCGTTCTATTTCGCGCAAGCGGGCGGCGGGTTGCGTCGCCGGATAATGCAGGTGGGTCAGGTCGTGCAGGGTCATCAGCATCGGCCCGTCGAAGTCCAGCGGCCAGAGACTGGGCTCATGGTAGAGATCGACCGGCGGCCGACCGCTATCGAAACGCCGCTGCTCCAGCCAGCGTCGTGCCCGGTAGGCTCCGGGCAGGTTGCGCAGCCAGGGCGACAGACGCGAATAGCCGGGCAGCGCCGCCGCCGGCAGGTCGCCGCTCCAGCCCCAGCCATGGAACAGGGAAAACTCGAAGTCCGCGTGCGCCTGCAACGCGCCCAGCAACTCGACCAGGTAATGCCCGATGCCGGTCCGCGGCGCCTGGAGAATCCGCGCGTTAACCGCAATCCGCATGTACTGCCTCGCCATGCGCCGGGGCCTTGCCGAGGGCGAGCAGGATCCGCGCGATCAGTTGCCGACTCGCCTCGTGCCAGCCGATCCAGCGCCATTCGCCGACCGGTCGCTCGGCCGGGAACTCGCCCGTGGCTTCGAAGCGGGTGACCAGGTTCGCCAGGGTCTGCGGATCGGCGAGGTCGAAGTAGGCCATGAATTCGCCGCCGATCTCGCGGAACACCGGGATGTCGCTGCCCATCGCCGGCAGGCCGCGCTGCATGGCCTCCACCAGCGGCAGGCCGAAACCTTCCACATAGGACGGGAAGACCAGCGATGCGGCATGGGAGTATGCGTACTCCAGGCTCTTGTCGGAGAGGTCGTTGAACATGAACAGGCGCTTGTTCAGCTCCGGATGCTGCCGCACCCGTTCCACCAGCGCCTCGCACTTCCAGCCGATGCGTCCGGCGATGCACAACCGCGCCTGCGAACCCTGGGCCCAGGCACGCTCGAAGGCATCCAGCAGGTAACCGTGGTTCTTCCGCGGCTCGATGGTGCTGACCATCAGGAATACCGGCGCCTTGGCCTTGAACATGCGCAGCAGATCGGGCTCGACGGAGGCGCCGTCCTCCACCAGGTCCAGCTCCGAACCCAGGTGGAAATAATCGAACCAGCGTTGCGCGACCTTCTCCGGGCCGATGCGCCGCAGCATCTCCGCGCGCACTTCGTCGCGGATGGTCTCGGAAATCGCGACGTAGCCGTCGGCGGTGGCCGCGATCCAGTCGAACCAGTGGTTGAACACCTTGACCAGTCCGGCATCGCAGAATTGCGGATGGGTCAGGGGAATCAGGTCGTAGATCACCGAGACGATGCCCACGCCCTCGCTCTTGAGGCGTTCCGCCAGCGGGAAGAAATCGGCGTGCCAGGAGGAGTCCAGCAAGACCAGTTGGTCGCCGGCCCGATGTTCGAGCGGGGTCGCGCGCACGGGTGCAGGCTGCTGCTTGCCGAGGATGCGGTCGAGCAGGCGCAGCGGAATGCTGAGGAAGGCGAAGGCGAACAGGCGGCAGGCTACATAGAGAAGGCGCCGGGCCCACGGCGAGGAACGGAACGGGCGGCGCTTTTCCAGGGTGCGCTGGCCCAGCCAGAAGTAGTTGGCGGCTCGCTCCACCAGGATGCGCAGGCGTACCAGCGGCGAATGCGGCCGCGGGTCCAGCGGCGCCAGGCTGTGGACCTGATACAGGGTGCCGTCGAGCATTGCCACCGGGATGCACTCCACCGTCTCGTCGGCTTCCGGCAACTCGCGGATGACGTTGCGCACCACCCGCTGAATACCGGAATTGACCTTGGGATGCTCGAACACATAGGTGCATTCGACCAACAGACGCGTCATGGAGTGCTCTCCGCGGAAGTGGGGTCCAGAGCCGCCTCGCCGGAGCGGCTGATATGGGTTTCGGCGCCCAGCCAGGAGCAACCGACGAAGTCTTCCTGGCGGTTGTTGATGACATGGAAGACCAGGCCGTAGTCGCGCCATTCGAAGTTGCGGTCCAGGTGCGAGTCCAGCCGCGACAGGCTCAGCGCCACCGAGTAGTGCCCCTTGCCCAGGCGCATGTCGAAGGCGAAGCGGTAGGTGATGCGCTCGCCGGCCTTCAGGTCGGTGAGCGCCTTGTCCAGGCGGTGGGTATTGATCCCGTACATCGGCTGGCCGAGGCGGTCCTTGATCATGAAGCCGAGGATCAGCCGCTCGATGTCCTGGCGAACCTCGACCTCGACTTCCAGCGTCACCGCCTGGCCTACCTCGACCACCTCCAGCGCGCGCTGCCGCTGGTCGACCATCCGTACGTCGAGGATCGCTGCCTCGCCGGTGCCGGAAATCGTCCGCACCTGGCCGTCGGCGAGCATTTCCTGGCGCACGGTCTGCCCCTCGCGCTCGGCGAGCAGGGCGTTGTAGTAGTCCATCACTTCTTCCGGCCGCCCGCGCATGGCCATCCGTCCCTGCTCCAGGAGGATCGCGGAGTCGCAGATGGACTGGATCGCCGAGCGGTCGTGGGAAACGATCAGCAGGGTGGTGCCGGCCTTGCGGAAACTGCGGATGCGCTCGAAGCTCTTGTGCTGGAAATAGGCATCGCCGACCGACAGGGCCTCGTCGACGATCAGGATGTCCGGCCGCCGGGCAGTCGCCACGCTGAACGCCAGGCGCATCTGCATGCCGCTGGAGTAGGTGCGCACCGGTTGCTCGATGGCCTCGCCGATTTCGGCGAAGGCCTCGATATCCGGCATCAGCGCCTGGATTTCCTCGACCTGCATGCCCAGCAGTTGCCCGGCCATGAAGACGTTCTGCCGGCCGGTGAAGTCCGGGTGGAAGCCCATGCCCAGCTCGAGCAGCGCGGCGACCCGGCCGGCCACGCGGATCTCGCCGCAGGTCGGCTGGGTGGTGCCGGCGATCATCTTCAGCAGGGTGCTCTTGCCGGCGCCGTTGACCCCGACGATGCCGACCGCTTCGCCCGGCTCGATGGTGAACTCGACCTCGCGCAGGATCCAGTGCAGGTGGTGGCGCGGAGGGCTGAAAGGCACCAGCCATTCGAACAACCGGCTCCAGCGATTGGGATACTGCTTGTAGGCCTTGCCGAGGCCGGATACGCGTATCTGTCCCATCAGAGTTCATCCACCATTTCGCCGACCCGCTGGCGGAACAGACGCAGGCCGAGCGCGCACAGCAGCAGCGCCAGCAGGGTGATCGGCAGCAATGAAGGCCAGTCCGGCCATTGCCCGTGGAGGAACAGCTGCTGGTAGCTGCGCATCAGCGCGGTCATCGGGTTGAGTTCGATCAGCGAGCGGATACCCTCGGGCAGGATGCCGATCGGATAGACGATCGGCGTCAGCCAGAACCAGAACTGCAGGCAGATGCCGAACAACTGGCCGACGTCGCGGAAGAACACGTTGAGCACCCCGAGGATCATCCCCAGTCCCGCCGCGAACAGCACCTGGATCGCCAGCAGCGGCACCAGCGCGAGCAATGCCGCGCCCGGCAGGCGCCCGCTGAGGGCGAGAAAGCCGAGGAACAAGGCGAGGATGATGGCGAAATTGACCCCGGCGTTGAGCAGTACGATGACCGGCAGGCAGATGCGCGGAAAGCTGATCTTCTTCAGCAGGTTGGCGTTCTCGATGAACATGCTCTGGCTGCGCGAGGTGATTTCCGCGAACAGGCCCCAGGTCAGCAGGCCGGCGCAGAGATAGACGCTGTAGGCCAGGCCGTCGTCGACCCCCGGCAGGCGCGCGCGCATCACCTGGGAGAAGATCACCGTGTAGACGACGATCATCGACAGCGGATTGAGCACCGTCCACAACGCGCCGAACAGCGACCCGCGGTAGCGCGACTGGAACTCGCGCTTGACGCTGCCGAGAACGAAGCCACGATAGCCCCACAAGGAACGAGACAAGCCAAGAAGCATCAGACCACCCTGCCGTACTGGTCCTCGAAGCGGACGATGTCGTCCTCTCCCAGGTATTCGCCGCTCTGCACCTCGATCATCACCAGGTCGATGACCCCCGGGTTTTCCAGGCGATGCCGGTGGCCCGCGGGAATGTAGGTCGACTCGTTGCTGTTGACCAGCCGCGCGCCATCGCCATTGGTGACCCTGGCCATGCCTTGCACCACGATCCAGTGCTCGCTGCGGTGATGGTGCATCTGCAGCGACAAGCGCTCTCCCGGCCTGACCACGATTCGCTTGATCTTGAAGCGCGGCCCCTCCTCGAGGACGGTATAGCTGCCCCAGGGACGGTTGACGGTCCGATGCAGCCGATAGGCCTCGTGCCGCTCGTCCTTCAGCCGCTGCACCACCCTGCGCACCTCCTGGACCCGGTCGGCGCGGGCGATCAGCAGCGCATCGGAAGTATCCACCACGACCAGGTCGTCGACCCCGACCGTGGCGACCAGGCGCCCGTCGCTCTGCACGAAGGTGTTACGGGTGTCGACGAACAGGGTGTCGCCGCTGCCGCGATTGCCCTCTGCGTCCGCGTCGAGCAGCGCGCTCATCGCGCCCCAGGAACCGATATCGCTCCAGTCGAAGGCCGCCGGCACCACGGCGACCCGCGCGGAGCGCTCCATCAGCGCATAGTCGATGGAAATGTCCGGCAGCGCGGCGAAGGCTTCGCCCGCCAGCTCATGCTGGATGCCATCGGCCATCTTCACCGCCGCACTGGCGGCCAGGCAGGCCCTGGCCTGCTCCAGCAGGGCCGGGGCATGCTGCGCCAGCTCGTCGACCAGGGTCGAGGCCGTGAAACAGAACATCCCGGAGTTCCACAGGAAACCGCCACTTTCCACGTAGCGACGGGCGGTTTCCTCATCGGGTTTCTCGACGAAGCGGCGCACCTTGGCCGCCCCCTGCTCGTCCAGCCGGTCGCCCAGCTCGATATAGCCGAAACCGGTTTCCGCTGCGTCCGGCACCACGCCGAAGGTAACCAGGTGCCCGGCGACGGCTAGACGCGCGGCATGCCCCACCGCCTCGCGGAAGGCCTCCTCGTTGCGGATCAGGTGATCCGCCGGCATCACCACCAGTACCGCCGCGTCGCCATGTTCGGCTTGCAGCGCCAGGGCGGCGACGGCAATCGCCGGAGCGGTGTTGCGCCCGGTCGGTTCGAGGATGAAATGTCCCCGGTGCCGCCCCAGGCGGGCCGCCTGGAACTGGTCCTTGCTCTGGAAGTAATGCTCGCGGTTGGTCACCGTGACGATTTCGCCATGCCCGGCCAGGAGCCCGGCGGCACGTCGGTAGGTCTTGCCCAGCAGGGTCTGGCCATCGGGCAGGCGCATGAACGGCTTCGGCTGTCCTTCACGCGACACCGGCCAAAGGCGGGTACCGGCGCCGCCGGAAAGCACCACGGGAATCAGCATGGCTTACTCCCGGGAAACGCGTCGCAGGTCCGCCTCGACCATCATCCGGATCAGCTCGTCCAGGCTGGTCCTGGGCTTCCAGCCGAGCACACGCTGGGCCTTGGCCGGATTACCCAGCAGCACGTCGACCTCGGCGGGCCGGAAGAACGCCGGGTCGATCTTGAGGAAGTCGCGGTAGTCCAGACCCACATGCTCGAAAGCGATCTGGCACATGTCGCGCACGGTGGTAGTGACACCGGTGGCCACCACGTAGTCGTCGGCCTTGTCCTGCTGCAACATCAGCCACATGGCTTCGACGTAGTCCCCGGCAAAGCCCCAGTCGCGCTTGGCGTCGACGTTGCCCAGGCGCAATTCCTGCTGCTTGCCGAGCTTGATGCGGGCCACCGCGTCGGTAACCTTGCGCGTGACGAACTCGATGCCGCGCAGCGGCGACTCGTGGTTGAACAGGATGCCGCTGGAGGCATGCAGGCCGAAGCTCTCGCGATAGTTGACGGTGATCCAGTGGCCATAGAGCTTGGCCACGCCGTAGGGGCTGCGCGGGTAGAACGGCGTGTTCTCGTCCTGGCGCTCGGCCTGGATCAGGCCGAACATCTCGCTGGTGGAAGCCTGGTAGAAGCGCGTTTCCGGGCTGAACTGGCGGATCGCCTCGAGCAGGTGGGTCACGCCCAGGCCGTCGACGACGCCGGTGGTCACCGGCTGGTTCCAGGAAGCCCCGACGAAGCTCTGTGCCGCCAGGTTGTAGACCTCCTGCGGCTGCGCCTTGATCACCGCGCGCTGCACCGAACAGGCATCGGCCATGTCGCCGTCCTCGTACTGGATATCGCCTTCGATCCCCAGTTCGCGCAGGCGCCAGCGCGTGTCGCTGCTGCGCCGCGCCACCAGGCCGTGGACCCGGTAGCCCTTCTCCAGCAGCAGCTTGGCCAGGTACGCTCCATCCTGACCGGTGATCCCAGTTACCAGTGCACTTCTTGTCATTCTTCTCGTACCCGTGACTCCCAGTCGGACAGGATCGCCCGCAGGGACTGTTTTATGGTTATTTCAGGCTTCCAGCCCGTGGCGTCGTGCAGTCGCGCATGGCTGCCGCGAACCCGACGCTGTTCCGCCCGGCGCATCCGGGCAGGGTCCTGAACGATTTCCAGTTCGACCTGGGCGATGTCCGCCAGCAGTTCGATCAGCTCGCGAATCTTCTGCTCCTGCCCGGAACAGACGTTATAGACGGCGCCCGCCTCGCCGTGGGAGAGCAGGCGCAGATAGGCTGACAGCACGTCCTGGACATCGAGGAAATCACGGCTGACGTCGATGTCCCCCACTTCCAGCCGATTGGCCTGCAAGCCCTGCTTCATCCGGGCGATCTGCCGCGCGGCGCTGGCGATCACGAAGCTGTCCTTCTGCCCCGGCCCGATATGGTTGAACGGCCGCGCCACCAGCACCCGCCAGCCTTCGGTGATACCCCACTGCAGGCACAGCGACTCGGCCGCCAGCTTGCTGACCGCATAGGGATTGCGCGGGTGGGGGATGAGTTCCTCGTGGATCGGCAACGCCGCCTCGGCCACCTGGCCGTAGACGTCGCCGGAGCTGATGTACAGGAAGGTACCGGAGAAGCCCCGCGCCTTAAGCGCCTGGAGCAGGTTCAGGGTGCCAAGGAGGTTGATCTGCAGGGTCCGCGCAGGATCGCGGAAGGCCTCCGGCACATAGGTCTGCCCGGCCAGGTGGATGACCGCATCCGGCAGCTCCGGCCAGAGGTCGCCCAGCGAATCCGGCTCCAGCAGGTCGTAACGATGCGGTACGGGAAGGAGCGCCCACGGCGTGTGGGCCGCTGCCAGATAAGCTTGAAGATGCTTGCCTACGAAACCGGAGAGCCCGGTGACGAACAGACGCTGAGTCAAGGAAGCGGGCCTTTTATCTGATGCTACGCTCGGCGACGCTCTTCCTAGGAATACGACGTTCCAGATGTCATGCCGGATAGCGTGTTGTTCTGATTATCGCGCTCCAATCTGTGCCAAGAATGCGCCAATTTCAACCGCTTATTCGTGACCGGTAGGTTCTCACTCGAACGGCATGACGTTTTCTCCGTCAGCCTTCACGTTTTTGCGAAAGGTATGTTTAGAATGCCTCTCGATTTCGTGCTTGACTGCCTCCTGTTCTGTTGATCGAACAGGTCGCGGCTGCGATAACAGAACAAGAACACGATGGGTCGACCAGTCCGCCGGGAAGGCTTCCGGACAACGAAGCAGCGCCTGGCCTCGCTCATCACCACCAAGCTGTCGAACGGGCAGTTTCATCACGAGATGCCATGAATTTCATCCTTTACTCGGATATCAACGAGCGCTCGATCGGCCACAACCTCGGTCGCCCCGAATACAGCTACTACTTCGTCCTCAAAGCCTACCGGCCAATCCTCGAATCGCTGGGACAGGTCCACCTGGTACAGAGCACGGACGAAGTCGACCCGCTCTATCGGCAACTGCATGAACAGGGCGAAGACTGCCTGTTCCTCTCCTTCACCCCGCCGCACAAGGCGGCGCGGGACCTGCAATGCCCGATGCTGTGCGTGGTCGCCTGGGAGTTCGAGTCGATTCCCGACGTGGCGTGGGACGGCGATCCGGCGCAGGACTGGAGCCAGGTCCTGGCCGGCCATGGCGCAGCCATCACCCTCTCCGAGCAGACTGCCCGCGCGGTTCGCCGGGTGCTGGGCGAAGATTTTCCGGTGCTGGCGCTGCCGACGCCGATCTGGGAGGAGTTCGCCGCGATCCGCCAGCAAGGCGAACGGAATCCGGTCAAGTCCGGCGAGACCCTGCAACTCAAGGGCTGCGTCATCGACAGCCGCCTGCTGGGCCTTTCCGCCGACGGCCTCATCGCACCGATCAGGGAAGAGACCGAGGATGAGATCTTCGAGGTCCTCCCCGAGACGCCCGCCGAGCCCGAGCCCGAACCGGTCCCTGAGCCAGAACCAGAGCCAGAGCCGGTTCCTCTCGACTGGAGGCGCCGACTGGTCATCAGCAAGCACTACCTGCTGCTGTGGTACCGGGAAGCCGTCAGCGACCTGGTACCCATACCGGTACGCCGCTGGCTGTTCCGTCACCTGCGCCGGCCGCTGCCGCCCCCGCCAACGGCGCTGGAAACGCTGCCGGAGCCATTGCCCCAGGCCACCGAGCCGATGCCGCCCGCCGAGCCCGAGCATCCGCCGGCGCTGCTGCCGGACGTCGACCAGCACCAGCAGGTCGTCGTGGACGGGGTGGTCTACGTCTCGGTGTTCAATCCGCTGGACGGGCGCAAGAACTGGCATCACCTGATCACCGCCTTCTGCTGGGCATTCCGCGACACCAGCGATGCCACGCTGGTGCTGAAGATGACCCAGAGCGACCTGACGACCTACCACGTCGAACTGCTCACCCTGCTTTCCCAACTGTCGCCGTTCGCCTGCCGGGTCATCGCCCTGCACGGCTATCTCGACGCCGCGGAGTACGCCCGTCTGTACGGAGCCGCCAGCTACTACGTGAACACCTCGCGCTGCGAGGGCCTGTGCCTGCCGCTGATGGAATTCATGTCCTGCGGCACCCCGGCGATCGCTCCGGACCATTCGGCGATGGCCGACTACATGGACGCCCAGGTGGGCTTCGTGGTCCGCTCCAGCCAGGAGCCCGCGGCCTGGCCGCAGGATTCGCGCCGGTTGTACAGCACCCGGCGCTACCGGCCGAGCTGGGAGTCCCTGAAGGAGGCCTACCTGGAGAGCTACCGGGTGGCCCGGGAACAGCCGGAGCGCTATCGGCAGCTGTCCGCCGCGGCCAACCAACGCATGCGCGGCTACTGCGCCGGCGACGTGGTCCGCCAGCGCCTGGAACCCTTCCTTTCCGCTCGCAAGGCAACCCCTGCGCCCGGCGTCGAACTGGCGGCCACCGCCACAGGCAACGTTCCATGCTGATCATCATCCACTCCGAGACCAACAAGACCACCATCCGGCAGAACCTCGGGCGCCCGGAGTACAGCTATTACTTCGTCCTCAAGGAATTCCGTCCGCTGCTGGAAGAGATCGGCCAGGTGGTCGAAGTCAGCGATCCCGACGAACTGGTGGACCGCCTCTACCACGACTGCCGCAAGCGCGGCGAACCCTGCGTCTTCCTCTCCTTCTCGCCGCCCCATCGCACGCCGATCCACCATGCCTGCCCAACCATCCCGGTGTTCGCCTGGGAGTTCAGCACCCTGCCCAGCGAAACCTGGCACGGCGAACCGCGCCACGACTGGCGACACGTGCTGCGCCACAGCGGACGGGCCATCACCCACTCCAGCTTCACGGTCGACGTGGTGCGCGCCGCCATGGGTCGCGACTACCCGGTACTGAGCGTGCCGGCGCCGGTCTGGGATCGCTTCGCCAACCGCGCCTCGCAGCAGGCGGGCCGTCCCGAAGCCCGGGATGTGCGCCTGCGCCTGGACGGCCTGCTGATGGACAGCCGCCAGCTGGACCTGGCCGTCCATGCCGACCCCAAGCCCTCGGCGGAGGTCCTGGCCCTGCCGGACCGCGCGGCGAAACAGGTCGAGCTGAGCCTCGACGGGGTCATCTACACCTCGGTGTTCAACCCCTACGACGGGCGCAAGAACTGGCAGGACATGATCAGCGCGTTCTGCGCCACCTTCCGCGACGAGCCCGACGCCACCCTGGTGCTGAAACTGACCCATCACAACGTCGGCGAAGCGCTGGCCGACATGCTTCACCATCTGTACAAGAACCAGTCCTACCGCTGCCGCATCGTGCTGATCCACGGCTACCTCGCCGACCCGGACTACGAGCGGCTGGTCGAGGCCACCAGCTACGTGGTGAACACCTCCTACGGCGAAGGCCAATGCCTGCCGCTGATGGAATTCATGTCCAGCGGCAAGCCGGCCGTGGCTCCGCGCAATACCGCGATGATCGACTACATCGACGCTGACAACGCCTTCATCGTCGACTCCTCGGAAGAAGCCACCGCCTGGCCCCACGACCCGCGTGCGGCCTACCGCACGCTGCGCTACATCACCGACTGGGAGTCGCTGTGCCGGGCCTACCGGGCCAGTTTCGAGGTCGCTCGCCAGGAGCCGGAGCGCTACGCACGCATGTCCGCGCATGCCAGCGCCAGCCTCGAACGCTTCTGCAGCCGCAAGCTGGCCGTGGAGCGCCTGCGTCGCTTCCTCGACGAAGCGGCACAAGGCGACCCCGCCGCCTTGCAAAGCATCCCGGCATGATCCGCGCCCTGCTCCAACGCTGGCGTTCCCGTCCCGCTGCGGCGAGCGAACCGGTGTCGCCACGCATGTGCGGTCTGCGCGATGCGGTGCTGGATGGCTGGTTCCGCAGCGAAACCGGCGAACTGCTCGCCGGCTTCGCCATCGGCGCCCAGGACACCCTGCTCGATCTCGGCTGCGGCGAAGGCGTCGCCACCCTCTTCGCCGCCCGCCAGGGCGCTTCGGTGATCTTCACCGACAGCGAGGAAGACAAGGTGCGGAGCCTGGCGCAGCAGGTCGAGGCAGTGGCCCGGCGGCCCTTCACCGGCCTGGTCAGCGACAGCGACCCGCTGCCGCTGCGCGACGCCTGCGCCGACAAGCTGGTGTGCATGGAAGTGCTCGAACACGTGGCCAACCCAGCGCGGGTGATGGCCGAACTCGTGCGTCTCGGGCGCCCTGGCGCGCAGTACCTGCTGAGCGTGCCGGACCCGGTCGGCGAACACCTGCAGCAGGGCATCGCCCCGGCCGACTACTTCCGGGCGCCCAACCACATCCACATCTTCTCCCGCGACGACTTCGCGCGCCTGGTGCAGGACGCCGGGCTGGTCATCGAGCACCGCCAGGCCAGCGGCTTCTTCTGGGTGATGGGCATGATCTTCTTCTGGGCCAGCGAACGGGCCGCCGGCCGTGAGCTCGGCGGCGCCGTCCGCGACCGTATCCAGCCGCCCTACCCGGCGCTGATGGAAGACTGGGCACGGCTCTGGGAAAACCTCCTGGCCCGTCCCGACGGTCTGGAGATCAAGCACCTGCTCGACCATTTCATGCCCAAGAGCCAGGTGATCATCGCGCGCAAGCCGCTCGACCCCGGATCGTCGCGGACATGAGCGGCAAACGCATCCTCGACATCGAACTGTTGCGCGGGCTGGCCGCGCTCGGCGTGGTATTCCACCATCTGCACGGCAACCTGTTCAGCGGCTCCCCGGCACTGCTGGACGGCATCAACCAGCGCGTCCAGTTCTGGTGGGGCGTGGACCTGTTCTTCGCCATCTCCGGCTTCGTCATCGCCCGCACCCTCATCCCGCAACTGCGCGAGGCGCCCACACGCCAGGCATTCTGGGAACAGGCGCGGTACTTCTGGATCCGCCGCGCCTTCCGCCTGCTGCCCTCGGCCTGGCTGTGGCTGGCGCTGATCCTGGCCTGTTGCCTGCTGCTGAACCGCTCCGGAGCCTTCGGCAGCCTGTCGGCCAACCTCGCGGCGAGCCTCGCCGGTTTCCTCCAGATCGCCAACTTCCGCTTCGCCGACAGTTTCTACCGCTACGAATACGGTGCCAGCTTCGTCTACTGGAGCCTTTCCCTGGAGGAACAGTTCTACCTCCTGCTGCCGCTGCTGATCCTCTGCCTGCGTCGCTACCTGGGCTGGGCCCTCCTGGCGCTGGTGCTGGTCCAGTTCTTCAGCCTGCGCACGCCGCTGCTGATGGTATTGCGCACCGACGCCCTGGCCATCGGCGTACTGCTCGCCCTCGCCTCCCTGCAGCCTGGCTATGCCCGCTGGAACCCCACCCTGCTGGGCCGCGCCTGGAGCGGGCCGTTGCTGCTGGCCGCCGTGGCCGCGGCCCTGGGCGTGCTGGCCAGCGAAGCGTACAGCCTGGTCACCGTGCGGATCGGCGCCATCGCGCTATTGTGCGGACTGCTGGTGTGGATAGCCTCCTACGACCGCGACTACCTGCTCTCCAACGGGCCGCTGAAGCGCTTGCTGGTCTGGGTCGGCGCGCGCTCCTATGCGATCTACCTGATCCACATCCCGGCGTTCTATCTCAGTCGCGAACTCTGCTTCCGCCTGGGCTGGGACGCCGGCGAGCGGCCCCTGTCGCTGCTCGCCATCAGCCTGGTCCTGATCGTCGTACTCAGCGAGCTCAACTACCGCTTCGTCGAGAGCCCCTGCCGCGACCTGGGCTCCCGCCTGGTCAAGCGCCTGAGCGCCGCCCGCCGCGTCGCCACCACTTCCGGAGCCACCTCATGCTGAACTTCCTCAAGAAGATCGTCTCGCCGCCCAGCCCCGCCACCGAGCCCGTCGCCGCGCCACCCGCACCCGCGCCGGTCGACCCGTACATGCTCGGGTTGCGCGACGCGGTGCTCAGCGGCTGGTTCAACCAGGAGACCGACGAGCTGTTCAGCGGCTTTCCGATTTCCGCCGAGGACACCGTGCTCGACGTGGGGTGCGGCGACGGCGGCAACGTTCATTTCTGCGCCATGCGCGGCGCTCGCATCATCATCGCCGACATCGACGCGGAAAAGATCGCCAGGACCCGCGAGCGCCTGGCCGATACCCCGGCCCGCGAACTGGAATGCCTGGTCAGCGACTGCGACCCGTTGCCCCTGGCTGACGCCACGGCCACCCGGGTGGTCTCCACCGAGGTCATCGAGCACGTCGACGATCCGCGGCAGTTCCTCGCCGAGCTGGTGCGGGTCGGCCAGCCCGGCGCACTCTATCTGCTCAGCGTGCCGCATCCCACGTCGGAAGACCTGCAGAAAGACTTCGCCGCCGACGAATACTTCCGCAAACCCAACCACATCCGCGTGCTCGGCGAGGAGCAGTTCGCCGCACTGGTGCGCGAAGCCGGGCTGGAAATCCTCAGCCACAGCCGCTACGGCTTCTACTGGTCGCTGTGGATGCTGCTGTTCTGGGAGGCCAAGGTCGATTTCGGCAATCCCGACCATCCCCTCCTCGAACACTGGGCCAGAACCTGGCAGGCGCTGCTCGACTCGCCGCGCGGCCCGGCCATCAAGCAGGCCCTGGACGCCGTGGTCGCCAAGAGCCAGGTGATCATCGCGCGCAAGCCCGCCCAGGCGTAGAACCACCGGAACAGTTCCGCTACAGCCGGGCGGAACAGTTGCCGGGGCCACCGAACTGTTCCGTCCAACTCCCGCGTGGTTGCCCCTGAGCAAGCCAGCGGTCCCGGCGCATCATGAGGTTCCACACCCCGCCCCCATCCCCGGGATGGGAAGGAACGCACGATGAGGACATCCCCGCACCCGCACGCCGGGAGTTCCAGCGGTCTCCCGGCCGCCCATCCACATCTCGCCGCCCTGTTGGAAAAATTGAATTCCTGGCGACAAAACGCTCGATCGCGCAAGCATCTTGCGCAAATGTCCGAACACGACCTCGCCGACCTGGCAATCAGCCCGAGCGAACGCTACGTAGAGATTTCGAAACCTTTCTGGCGCTGAGCCGCTGGTGACGTGGCGCACAGTTGGTTAGTCTCAGCGTTGACACGGCCGCGCGGATGCGGCCGTCTACGCTGACTTCGTTCGGAGCAACTCACATGAAACGTCTGCGCCTGATCGGTGCCGCTGCCCTGCTCGCCTGCGCCTCCAGCGCGTTCGCCAGCAGCTTCGTGGTCACCACGGATACCCTGGTCCGCGCCACCGGCATGACCTCCAATGCCACTTCGGACATCACCAATTCCTTCCGCGACGACAAGATCGTCCTCGAAGCGCGCGACGACGCCGCCAGCTTCGTCGCCAGCCAGGGCGACATCCGCGGTTCGCACCTGGAAGCCGCACTGCGCCACATCCGTGGCAAGCTGCCGAGCCTGGCCGCCAACGACATGCAACTGGCCCAGGCGATCCTGACCATCTGAGTCGCCCGCCCCGCCGCCGCAGCCACCCGGCTGCGGCGATGACCTGGCCGACCGGCCACACTGGCTCCGCGCCGCACATTCCGTTAGCCTTGGCGGCTGTTCCAGTCCTATTCCGCCCAACCCCATGCGTTACCGGTTCTCGTTGCTCTTCTGTTGCCTGCTGGCGCCCGCTGCGCACGCCTTCGATACCACGACGGCGTTTACCGCGAAGTCCCTTTACGTCACCAGCAAGCTGACCAGCACGCCGTTCGAGAACAAATTGTTACGCGATGCCCGGGGCGATGCGGCCAGCTTCGTCGCCAGCGATGGCAGCATCCGTGGTGCGCGCCTGGAAGCGGCGCTGCGCTGGTTGCGTGTCGCGCACCCCGAGCTGGCGGCCAGCGATCAGGAACTGGCCGAAGCAATTCTTGCCCAATAGGCGATCACCACCGTTCCGGAGAACCTCCATGCGCCGTAGCTCCATGCGTCATAGCCCCCTGTTCGCCGCCCTGCTGCTGGCGCTCTGCGCCACGGCCGCGGAAGCACGCTCGGTGGTCGCGACCAGCAATATCATCGTCCGCGCCCTCGACCGCAGCATCGACTTCACTTCCGACACCACCACTTCCGTGCGCGACATGAAAGTGGTCACCGAGGCGCGCGACGACGCCGCCAGTTTCGTCGCCAGCGACGGCGCCATTCGCGGCGCCCAGCTGGAAGCCGCGATGCGGACCCTGCGCAGCCGTCTGCCGGAAGCCCGTGAAGCCTCCGACCAGGTACTTGCCGAAGCCATTCTCGCCCTGTGAGGAAGGCCTGCGCCTGGCTGCTGGCGCTGGCCCTCTGCGGAGCCGGCAACGCGACGGCGGCCCTGCGCCTGAAACTCGACGCGCCTGGGCTGGCCCCTGCGCAGCGCGAGGCCAGCCAGCAACTCTTGGACGAAGCCGCGGACAAGTTGCCGCCGGCCTTCCGCGAACGCCTGGACCGCGAGATCGAGGTCGAGTGGCGCGACGACCTGCCCGCCAACGGCATGGGCCAGGCCCGTGGCCCGCAGCGCATCGCGCTGAACCGCAAGTACCTGGCCGATCTCACCGACGGCAGCGCCGCCAGCCGCCAGACCGGGCGCGTGCACGGCACCGAGCGGCGCGAGCTGCTGGCGACCCTGCTGCACGAGCTGACCCACGTCTACGATCGCGCGCGCCTGTGGTCGGCGGAGGAAAAACGCGAGATCCGCCGCTGCACGCGCCAGGAAGAAACCCTCGGCCGGATCGCCCAGCCCACCGATTGCCGCGGGCAGAGCGGTCGCCGCTTCACGCTCTCCGACGACCCGCGCCTGCTCGATCTCGCCGGCTGGCCGCAGCGCGCCGGCCAGCGCGGGCGGCGCGAGGCGCACAATGGCTTCGTACTGCGCAGCCCGGACGTCTACGAGCTGAGCAATCCGCGCGAGTTCGTCGCGGTGAACATGGAGTACTTCCTCCTCGATCCCAGCTACGCCTGCCGCCGCCCGGCGCTCTACCGCTACTACCAGCAACGCTTCGGCTGGGCGCCGGAACACAGCGCCTGTGCGCAGAGCTTCGCCTACCTCAACGCCGGCCGCGACTTCGGCCAGCAGCCGCTGGGCCAGCTCGACCCCGAGCGGGTCTACGAGGTCGACTACCTGCTGGCCGAGGCCAACGACAACCTGGTCAGCCGCTGGGGCCACACCATGCTCCGCCTGGTGATCTGCGCCCCCGGCCGGCCGCGTGGGCCGGACTGCCGGCTGGACCTCGACCAGCATCTGGTGCTGTCCTACCGCGCCTTCGTCGGCGACCTGCAATTGTCCAGCTGGGACGGCCTGACCGGCGCCTATCCGTCGCGCCTATTCGTCCTGCCGCTGTCGCAGGTGATCGAGGAATACACCAAGGTCGAGCTGCGCAGCCTCGCCTCGGTGCCGCTGAAGCTGGACCGCGAGGAGGTCGCCAGCCTGGTCGAGCGCGCCGCGCAGAGTCACTGGAGCTACGACGGCCAGTACTACTTCATCTCCAACAATTGCGCGGTGGAAACCCTCAAGCTGCTGCGCAGCGGCATCCCCCGGCGACCGCTGCAAAGCCTGGACAGCATCACCCCCTACGGCGTGCTCGAGATGCTGGAGAACCGCAAGCTGGCCGATCCCAGTGTGCTCGACGACCCCAAGGAAGCCCTGCGCCTGGGCTACCGCTTCGACTCCTTCCGCGACCGCTACCAGGCGATGTTCGACGTGCTCAAGCAGCGCCTGCACATTCCCCAGGACAAGGTCGAGGACTGGCTGGCGCTGCCGGCCAGGGAGCGCCAGCCCTGGTTCGCCAAGGCCGACCTGCGCGCCAGCGCGGCGCTGCTGCTGCTCGAGCAGGCCTCGCTGCGGCGCCAGCTGCTGCTCGCCCAGGACGAGTTGAAGCGCCTGTACCTCGGCCATCTGGACAAGCCGGCCGGCGACCAGCGCCTGGAAGTGGCCGGCAAGACCTTCCAGCAGATCCTCGACGACAGCGGCTTCCTCAGTCGTCCGGCGGAACTCCTGGAGGGCGGCTACGGCCTGCCGCAGGCCGCCGAGTGGAAGCACCTGGAAGAGCAGACCCGCGAACGCCAGGCGCGCCTGCGCCGGCTCAGCGACGACCTCGACCGCGAGGTCCGCGCCCTGCTCGATCCCGAGCGCCGCGCCGAGCTGGAAGCCAACGAGGCCAACATCAAGGAGGTCGGCGCGCACCTGCGCGAGCTGCACAAGGCGGCCGGCGGGCTGATGCTGCCCTGAGGGAGGCGCCTGCAGGACGCATGGTCCCGAGCGCTCTTTCAGCGCCTCGCAGACGGCGGATAACGCTCTGCGTTATTCGCCCTACAGGTGCCACCTCCGGTCTTCGCTCACGGGTCGTCCGCTCCGGCGATGAACTCCTCGTCCTCTTCGGGCAACTGCGGGTCGAGGTGTAGCCATGGCAGGCGGCTGCCGACCCAGATGTGCCGGTTGGCGGGGGCGCGCTCGGGATGGTCGAGGCTGGCCACGGTGAAGTCCAGGGTATCGGCGCTGAGCCGGGTGAACAACGCCAGGTTGGCCCCGCAACGCGGGCAGAAGTAGCGCGTGCAGTTGGCCGACGAGGCATATTCCGCCGGTTCGCCCGCCAGCCAGCGGAACGCCGCGCGCGGCACCGTGGCCCAGGTGGTGACGATGCCGCCTGTGGTGCGCCGGCAGATCGAGCAGTGGCAGTGAGCGACATCGTCCAGCGGCGCGGCGACGGCGTAGCGCAGATAGCCGCAATGGCAACCGCCGGTATGGGTCTCGGGCATGGCGAATCCTCCTCGCGGGAGTGCCAGCATAAGCCGGACTTGCCCTGTGCCGCAGCCACCTCGCAAGATGAGCGGATTCCACTATCCGGGGGTGCCCGTGACCGCTCTGCTCTACTCCCTCTGGCCGCTGTTCGCCCTCATCGTCGGCGGTTACGCCCTGCGCCGCTGGGACTTTCCCGGCGAAGCCTTCTGGCCTGCCGCAGAACGCCTGAACTACTTCATCCTGTTTCCCGCGCTGCTGTTCAGCAACCTGGCGACCGCGCCGCTGGACGACCCCGGCCTGGCCCGCCAGGCCCTGGCCGTACTGCTCGGGCTCGGCGTCGCCTGGCTCGCCCTGCTGCTCTGCAAGCGCTGGCGCGGCTGGGACGCCGGGCGCTTCGGCGCCATCGCCCAGGGCGTATTGCGCTTCAACACCTATCTCGGCCTGGCCGCGGTCGGCAGCCTGTACGGCAAGCCGGGCCTGACCCTGGCCGCGCTGATGCTGGCGCTGATGGTGCCGACGGTGAACGTGATGTCGGTCTGGGCGCTGACCGCCGAGCGCGGCATCAGCCTGCGCGCGCTGCTGCTGCCGATCCTGAAGAACCCGCTGATCCTCGCCTGCCTCGCCGGCGCACTGGTCAACCTGGCCGGCGTCGGCCTGCCCGGCGGCAGCGATCGCCTGCTCAACCTGCTGGCGGTGGCCAGCCTGCCGCTGGGCCTGCTATGCGTCGGCGCGGCGCTGAAACCCCAGGAACTCGGCGGCGAAGTCGCGGCCCTTGGCTGGAACTGCGCGGCGCGGCTGCTGGCGATGCCCCTGCTGGCCTTCGCCATCGCTCGCGGGCTGGGCCTGCCGAGCATGGAAAGCGCCGTGCTGGTGCTGTTCTTCGCCCTGCCGACGGCGCCCACCGCCTATGTGCTGACCCGCCAACTGGGCGGCGACGGCCACCTGATGGCGGGCATCATCACCTTGCAAACGCTGCTTTCCGGCGCCACTCTGGTCGGCGTACTCCTCGTGCTGCAAGGAAGCCCATGACGACAGGACGCGTCGCCGCCGCCCTCACGGCGCTCTGCCTGCTCTGCCAACCGGCCTTCGGTTTCATCAAGGTGTTTCCCGAATTCGACGACGAACCCGGCGCCGCCACCTTCTTCTGGGCGGCCGTCACCACCGTCGGCCCGTTCATCGGCAGCACCGTCAGCGCACAGGAGTCCAGCGCTGACGAGGGCGAAAAGCTCGTCCAGGCGCGGGACGACGCCGCCAGCTTCGTCGCTAGCGAAGGTGCGATCCGTGGCGCGTACCTCCAGGCAGCCTTGCAGGTCCTGCGCCAGGCCCCGGAATACGCCGGGTACAGCGACCTGCAACTGGCCGCGGCGCTCCTCGCGCGGCAGCCCTGATCGACCATATATCCGAAATTACCCGCACGTTTCCCGCCGTTATCCAGCGAAAGCTGCCTGAAAGCTTCCCGCCGTAGCATCCGCCCACCACCGGCAGAAGACCGGACACGACGGCGCGCCCACGAGACGCCCGCTTACCCGTACAAAAACAACAATGGTGATTGCCATGCCCCGTTCCGCACACGCCTACAGCCGCACTCCGTCCGCGCGACGCCACCCGCCCGCCGCCTGCTGACCGCACGCCGCACGCCCGTCCGCCGTCTTCCCCGGAGTGAACCCATGCTGACCCTGCTCGCCTTCGCCATGGTGGCGACCTTCATGTTCCTGATCATGACCAAGCGCCTGTCCGCGCTGATCGCGCTGATCCTGGTCCCGATCGCCTTCGCCCTGATCGGCGGTTTCGCCGCCGGCCTCGGCCCGATGATGCTCGACGGCATCCGCACCCTGGCGCCGACCGGCGTGATGCTGATGTTCGCGATCCTCTACTTCGCCATCATGATCGACTCCGGGCTGTTCGACCCGGCGGTGCGCAAGATCCTCCGGCTGGTCAAGGGCGACCCGCTGAAGGTCTCGCTGGGCACCGCGGCGCTGGCGATGATCGTCTCCCTCGACGGCGACGGCTCGACCACCTACATGATCTGCGTGGCCGCCGTACTGCCGTTGTACAGCCGCCTGGGCATGAGCCCGCTGGTGATGGCCTGCCTGATCATGCTCTCCAGCGGCGTGCTCAACATGACCCCCTGGGGTGGCCCCACCGCCCGCGCGGCGAGTGCCCTGCACGTCGACCCGGCGGATATCTTCGTGCCGATGATCCCGGCGATGATCGCCGGGCTGCTGGCGATCTTCGCCATCGCCTGGATCTACGGCAAGCGCGAGCGCGCCCGCCTCGGCGAGCTGCACCTGCCCACCGACCATGAGGACCTGGCGGAGATCAGCGTGTCGCAGTATCCGGAGGCGCGCCGGCCCAAGCTGCTGTGGTTCAACGCTATTCTCACCGTGGTCCTGATGGCGACCCTGATCGCCGGCCTGCTGCCGATGCCGGTGCTGTTCATGATCGCCTTCGGCATCGCCATGATCGTCAACTACCCGTGCATCCAGGAGCAGAAGAAGCGCATCGGCGCACACGCCGAGAACATTCTCGCAGTGGTCTCGCTGATCTTCGCCGCCGGGGTGTTCACCGGCATCCTCTCCGGCACCGGGATGGTCGACGCCATGTCCAAGAGCCTGCTGGCGGTGATCCCGCCGGCGCTGGGCCCATACCTGGCGACCATCACCGCGCTGGTGAGCATGCCGTTCACCTTCTTCATGTCCAACGACGCCTTCTACTACGGCGTCCTGCCGATCCTCACCCAGGCCGCCGCCGAATACGGCATCACCCCGGTGGAAATGGCCCGCGCCTCGATCGTCGGCCAGCCGGTGCACCTGCTCAGCCCGCTGGTGCCCTCCACCTACCTGCTGGTGGGGCTGGCCAAGATCGACTTCGGCGACCACCAGCGCTTCACCCTGAAATGGGCCGTGCTGGTGTGCCTGGCAATCCTCGCCATGGCCCTGCTGCTGGGCCTGTTCCCCCTGTTCAGTAACTGACCGAGACGAGTGACCGCTTCATGGAATGGCTGACCAGCCCGGAAATCTGGATTGCGTTCTTCACCCTGACCGCCCTGGAGATCGTCCTCGGCATCGACAACATCATCATGATCTCGATCCTGGTCGGGCGCATGCCGAAGCACCTGCAGCCACGCACCCGCTTCTTCGGCCTGGCCCTGGCGATGGTGACGCGGATCCTGCTGTTGCTGTCGATCACCTGGGTCATGCGCCTGACCGCCGACCTCTTCCACCTGTTCGGCCAGGGCATCTCCGGACGCGACCTGATCCTGTTCTTCGGCGGCCTGTTCCTGCTCTGGAAAAGCAGCTCGGAGATCTACCAGGGCCTGGAAGGCGAGGAAGAAAGCGGCGATGAACCGAAGGGGTCGGCGGGCGGCTTCATCGGCACCATCATCCAGATCGCGATCATCGACATCGTCTTTTCCCTGGACTCGGTGATCACCGCCGTCGGCATGGTCTCCCACGTGCCGGTGATGGTCGCGGCGATCATCGTCGCGGTACTGGTGATGATGCTCTGCGCCGGCGCCATCAGCGACTTCATCGACAAGCACCCGTCGCTGAAGATGCTCGCCCTGTCGTTCCTCATCGTGGTCGGCACGGTGCTGATCGCCGAAGCCTTCGAAGTCCATGTGCCGAAGGGCTACGTCTACTTCGCCATGGCCTTCTCCCTGGCCGTGGAGGCGCTGAACATCCGCATGCGCGGCGCCGCCGCGCGCAAGCGGGGCGAAGAGCCAGTGAAGCTGCGCAAGGAAGTGCTCGGCGACTGAGCCGCTCAGGCCGGCTCGAAACGCTCGCCGCGGAATACCCGGCGAGCCGCGCCGCGACTGATCCGACCGTGGGCCCGGCGGCGCTCCGCGCGCAGCGCGTCGGCCGCGCTGCTCGCCTGGTCCGCGAGGCGCCGGGCGATCAGCAGGATCGCCAGGCGTTTGTTGGCGTGCTGGCTACGCTGGCTCTGCACCCTGACGCTGATGCCGCTGGCCAGGTGGGTGGCGCGCACCGCCGAGTCGGTGGTGTTGACATGCTGGCCGCCGGGGCCGGAAGAGCGCAGGGTCTCGAAACGGATCTCGCCCTCCAGACTGGCCGGCGGCGCGGCTAAGCGCTCCGCGCCGATGAACCAGTTCTTGCGCGCATGCCTTGCCCGGTAGGGGCTGGGGCAGATCCACTGGATACCGCCGCACCAGCGCTCGGCGAGCGCTTCGGCGGCAGTGCCGCGCAGCCCCAGGAGCAGCGAACGCCAGGTGCGCGGACGCTCGCCGGCCACTTCCTCGATTACCTCGACCTCGACGCCGGCTTGCGCCGCCTCGAGGCACAGCCGCTCGAACGCCTTCGCCACCGCCAGGCAGCATTCCGCCGGCCCCTGGGCCGCGGAGAGTTGCAGCAGGATCATCGGCAGCACTCCCCACGGGTCTTGTAGGTCAGCACCGGCTTCAGGCGGGCGACCAGGCGCAGCAGGCCGGCTTCGAGCAGCGCGCCGACCACCGAGTCGATACCCTTGTAGGCTTCCGGCGCTTCCTCGTAGATCAGTTGGCGGTCGCCACAGATCACCCTGCTGCCAAGGCGCGTACGGCCCAACTGGTCGACGCTGAAGCGCGCCGCCAGACGCTCCCGACACTCGCCGCGCTGCCATTTGCGACCGGCGCCGTGGGCCAGGGAGAACAGGCTCTGCGCGCTCGGCACAGGCTCCACCAGGTAGCTGTAGTCGCCGCGCGAGCCGGGGATCACCAGCACGCCCTGGTCGGCCGGGGTGGCGCCCTTGCGGTGCAGCCAGCCGTCGACGCCATCGACCTGTGCCGGCGCCACCAGGTTGTGGTTGATGTCGAGCAGTTCCAGGCCGTCGCAGCGCAAGCGTTCGAGAATGCGCCGGGCGATGAGCTGGCGGTTACCCTCGGCGAAGCGCAGCGCATCGGCGTGGCACGCCAGGTAGGCGGAAGCTTCCAGGCTGCCGTCGAGCAGGCCGGCGTGGCCATGCAGGCTGACCTGCTCTTGCAGGATCGCCTGGCCGAGACCGCGCGAGCCACTGTGCACCAGCAGTTGCAGGCGGCCGGCATCGAGGCCGAGGGCGTGCAGGGCGGCCTGGTCGAACACGGTCTCGACCTGCTGTAGCTCGGCGAAGTGGTTGCCGCCACCGATCGTGCCGAGCGCGCGCCAGTGCTCGCGGGCCGGTAGATCCAGGGCTTCGATGCAGTCGCTCCAGGTCTCGTCCAGCGGCAGGTCGAGATTGCCCAGGCGCTTTTCCAGTTTGTCCGCCGACAGCTTGCCGGGGGCCAGGCCGGTTTCCCACAGGGCCATGCCACAGCCGATGTCGTTGCCGACCAGCGCCGGATAGAAGCGACCGACGGAGAAGAACGCCGCGCCGACCGGATAGCCGCGGCCGGGATGCAGGTCCGGGAGACCGACGACGCGGCACATGCCGTCCAGCTCGGCGGTGGTTTGCAGTTGCTGGATCGCCTTGCCTTCGATCCAGGTGCTGTCCGAGGCGATCAGTGCGACGCCCGCGGACAAAGGCTTGATGTAGTTGCCCATAATCCAATCCATGTGATTGAAACGGTAGATCCGGGGGGCAGACCGAAGCCGAGCGGGCACTCGCGGAAGGGCGAAGGGCGTCTAACGGAGAAGTGAAAACCTGGGGAGCGGTGACCGCGGCAGCCGATGACCTCTCGCCGGAAGCTTGCGCGGACGCAAGGGCGGGAATCGTTCAGCGGTGCAGGGGGTCGAGCGGTAGGTTTCGGTGGCCGTTAGGCCAGGCGCAGCCTGCAAAGGGTAGAGAACTGAATCATCGATGTAACCTCCTTTGCGGTGCGTAAGTGGGGGAAATGAAGGGCGAATCCTAGGCGTTTCATTCCCACCGCGCAAGCCCCGGAAAGGCTTCGCGATGGAAATGAGCGGCGCATCACTGCGCCGAAAGAGCCTGCACGGCGCCGGGCACCTCGCTGTTCCAGCGCTGGTAGAGCGCCCGCAGCTCGCCGGACGCCGCCATCTGCCGCACCCGCGCGTCGTAGACCTCGCGCAGGAGCCGGCCGCTGGCGCTGTCGGCGAAGGTCATGAAGGACTCCTTGCCGGGCGGCAGTTGCGCGATCGGGTAGGCGTCGGCCGGCAGATGCGCTTCGCTGCGCTGCTTTTCCAGTTCGTCCGGCTCGTCGAGGAAGAAATCCAGCTCGCCGTTCTGGACCTGCTCGGTGCAACGCTCGGGGCGGACGCACTCGACCAGGGTGAAGTCGCGCTGCTCCGCGGGGATCAGGTTGTAGCTGTGGCGCCAGCCGACGCGCTTGCCGGTGAGGCTGGCGCGGCCGGAGAACGGCGTCTTCGCCGCATGCATCACGCCGTGGTACTCGATGTCGATCGGCAACTGGGCGTACAGCTTGCCCTCAACGCCGGGGATCTCGCCCGGCACGCCATCGACCATGGAGCCCGCGGTCATCAGCTTGTTGGCGCGGTTCCAGGGCATGTTGATGAATTTCACGTCGAGCCCGTAGGGCGCATAGACCTGCTTCAGCAGGTCCCAGTACAGACCGCTGCCGTCGGCGTTGGTATAGCCTTCCCAGGCCGGCGCGGCGAAGGTCGCCTTGCGGATGTGCGCCTGCTCCAGGCTATCGCCCAGCGCATCGGCCTGAACCACCGGCGCTCCCCCTACCCCGAGCGCCAACACCGCTGCCGAGAGGCAGCCACTGATCCCCGAAAATCGCATCCGCACCACTCCTCTGTATCCCTCTAGACCGGGGCTTTTTAAAAGGTGCAAAGGATACCCTTCCTGTCGGCTAATTCCATGGCCTGTGGCGCAAACGCATGCATCGAACGGAAGGCGAAAAAATCCTCGCCGTTTCCCGGCGCGCACGCTTGAATGAAGGGTAGGCGCCCTGCCGCTCGGGCTGCCGAGACGAACTCCCGCGGGGGGCGCCTGTCCAAATATGACGTTCGTGTTACAACTCGCCTGAACGCTGCCTTTCCATCGTGGCCGTTGGCGCCGTTGTCCGGGCTCCGCGGCGCAACGCACGCGGAACCTGGCGCGAGGTTGGCCATTCGTCGTAGTGCCAGGGGGGCCACGCCATGCTGAAACTGCTCGACCTGCTCTCTGCCGTCGCCCTGCTGGTGTGGGGCACGCATATCGTCCGCACCGGAATCCTCCGGGTCTACGGCGCCGACCTGCGGCGCATCCTCAGTCGCAGCGTGGAAAAACGCCCGCTGGCGTTCGCCGCCGGCATCGGCGTCACCGCCCTGGTGCAAAGCAGCAACGCCACCGCCCTGCTGGCCACCTCCTTCGTCGCCCAGGGCCTGATGGCACTGGCGCCGGCACTGGCGATCATGCTCGGCGCCGATGTCGGCACCGCGCTGATGGCGCGGGTGCTGACCCTCGACCTGTCGTGGCTTTCGCCATTGCTGATCTTCTTCGGCGTGATTTTCTTCCTCAGCCGCAAACAGACCCGCCTCGGCCAGCTCGGCCGGGTATTCATCGGCCTCGGCCTGATCATCCTGGCGCTCCAGCTGATCGTCGCCGCCGCCGAGCCGATGACCCAAGCCAAGGGCGTCAAGGTACTGTTTTCCAGCCTGACCGGCGACATCATGCTCGACGCGCTGACCGGCGCGTTGTTCGCCATGATTTCCTATTCCAGCCTGGCCGCCGTGCTGCTTACCGCGACCCTCGCCGCGTCCAAGGTGATCTCGCTGAAAGTCGCGCTGTGCCTGGTGGTCGGCGCCAACCTCGGCAGCGGCATCCTGGCCATGCTCAGCGCCACCGCGCAAAACGCCGCCGGTCGCCGGGTGGCCCTCGGCAGCCTGTTGTTCAAGGTCGCCGGCTGCCTGTTGGTGCTGCCCCTGGTGGGGCCGCTGGCGGACTGGATGGATCACTGGCAGTTCAGCACAGCCGAACTGGTGATCGCCTTCCACGTGCTCTACAACGCCGCGCGCTGCCTCGCCTGCCTGCCGCTGACCAACGCCATGGCCAGCTTCTGCACCCGTGTGATGCCCGACCGTGCCCTTCCCGACGACGTCGCCCGGCCGCGCCATCTCGACCCCGCCGCCCTCGACACGCCGAGCCTGGCGCTGGCCAACGCGGTGCGCGAGACCCTGCGCATGGGCGACACCGTCGAGCAGATGCTGAACAATCTGATGCAGATCATCCGCGGCGGCGATCCGCTGCTCGGCAAGGACATCCGCAAGCTCGACGACGACGTCGACGCCCTCTACACCGCGATCAAGCTGTATCTGGCAAGGATGCCGCGCGAGGACCTGTCCGAACGCGACAGCCGGCGCTGGGCGGAGATCATCGAGCTGGCGATCAACCTGGAGCAGGCCGGCGACATCATCGAGCACATGCTCGCCGCCGTGCAGGACAAGAAGACCTCGCGCAGCCGCTCGTTCTCCGACACCGGCCTGGAAGAGATCGGCACCCTGTACCAGCAGTTGGTCTCCAACCTGCGCCTGGGTCTCTCGGTGTTCCTCAACGGCGACCTCGACAGCGCCAAGCGCCTGCGCCGGGCCAAGCAGCGCTTCCGTCTGCAGGAACGGCGCTACGCCCATGCCCATGTCGACCGCCTGCACCAGCAGGTGGTACAGAGCATCGAGACCAGCTCGCTGCACCTGGACCTGATCAGCGACATGAAGCGTCTCAACTCGCTGTTCTGCGCCATCGCCTACGCCGTGCTGGACAATCCAGACGCGCCGAGCAGCGCGGCCGACGAGGGCACTCGGCGGGACGAGGACGACTGGGCCGACGAAGTCGACGACATGACCTCGGCGCCGCTGGCCGAGCCAGCGCTCGCCGAGGAGCGAGCGGAAACGCGCCGTTCGCGACATTAGCCGTTCTGCGGGTAGGTTCGTCATGAAGCATCCGCTATTCTCGGTATTTTCAGTTCCAGGCTCGGCCCATGCGTTCGTTGTCCACCCTGCTGCTGTTCTGCCTGCTCTGCCCCTGGTCGTACGCCGACCAGCGCAGCGAGGTCGAAGCCTTCCAGCTGGAAAACGGCATGGGCGTGCTGCTCAAGCCCACCGAGCAGCACCGGCACGTCTCGATCCGGCTGGTGGTGGGGGTCGGTTTCGCCGACTTCTCGTGCCGTGAAAAGCAGCTGCCGCACCTGCTCGAGCACCTTTTCTTCAGCGGCCTGGACGGCGGCGACGAGGCCGACCTGGAAGCCCGCATGCAGGCCCTCGGCGGACAATGGAACGCCTACACCAGCGAAGGCGACACCACCTTCGTCATCGAGGCACCTGCCGCCACCCAGCGGCAGGTCCTAGACCTGCTGCTGGACACCATCACCCGCACCGAACTGGACGAGCCGCGCATCGCCGCCGCCAAGCGAGTGATCGAGCGCGAAGGCGGCGGCCATTACTCGCACCTGCAGCGCTGGCTCGACCGCGAGAACCTGGGCCGTGGCGCCATGGACCAACTGGCGGTGGAACTGGGCCTGGCCTGCTCCCAGCGCGCGCCGCTGGCGCCGCTTGGCGCGGAGCAGCTGGAGCGGCTGCGCAGCGACTGGTACGTACCGGGCAACATGACCCTGATCCTGGTCGGTGACCTCGATCCGCGCCTGCCGGCCTATCTGACCCGGACCTTCGGCACCTTGGAAGACCACGAGCTCCCCGAGCGCCGCGAGCTGCCGGCGGCCAACGGGCATGCCGAGGCCAGGCGCACCCTGATCACCCGGCCATTCGGCGAGGGTGCGATGCTGCACTGGATCTATCCGGAGCCGGACGACGCCGACCCGGACGCCATGGTCCTGCTCCAGGCCTATATGAACGACGCGCTGTACGCCGACCTGCGTGTGCGTCGCGGACTCACCTACGGGCCATCGACCGATCGCCAGGTGTTCGCCAACCAGGGCTTCTTCAGCCTCGACGCGGATGTCGAGCGCAGCGACCTACCCGCCACCGAGGCCGCCCTGCGCGAGTTGCTCGACGGCATCCGCCAGCATGGCCTGGACCCGGGGCGTTTCAAGCGGGTGCAATTCGCCGAGCGCGCCAGGCTGGCCTGGAGCACCCAGGGCAACGCGGCGCTGGCGGACTATTACTGGGGCTCGCTGGCCGACTACGAGGACGGCCATTTCCCCAATGAGGAGCGCCGCCTGGCGAAGGTCAGCCTGCAACAGGCGAACGCGCTGGCGAAGCGGCTGTTCGACGGCGAAGGCTACCTGCGCATCGAAAAGCCGCTATTCGACGACGACATGCTCTACCCATTGCTGCTCGCCGCCGGTCTCCTGGCCAGCGGCCTGCTCTGGTTCGGCCTGCGCCGCCGGCGCGCCTGACCGGGCTACAGGGCCAGGCGGTGGATGACCTGGGTCGAGTCGTCCGGGTCGCGCTGGCCGACGAAGCCCAGTGCGCAACAAAGGTCGCGCATCGCCCGGTTGGCCGCCGAGTCCACCGAATACATCTGGCGGAAGCCGTTGCGCCGCGCCACGTCGATCAGATGGCGCATCAGCACGGCGTCGAGGCCCAGACCCTGGTAGTCGTCGGCGATGGTTACCGCGCATTCGCACTGCCCTTCCTCGCAGCAGGCGGCGTAGCGGCTGATACCGACCTCGCGCAGCTCACCGTCCTCGTGCACCAGGGCAACGAAGGCCATGCTCTGCTGGTAGTCGATGTCCATCAGTTGATCGAGCAGCGCCGGGCTGGCTTCCTTGATCTCGCCGAGGAAGCGGAAGTGGCGGGTCGCCGGGGACAGCCGGTTGATGAACTGGCGTTCGCGCTCCCGGTCCTCCTCGCGCAGGGGACGGATCAGCACGTGGCGGCCATCGTCGAGGGACTCGACCCAATGGTCGCCCTCTACCGCCGCGAACGCGGAAGACCGGCTGGCATTTTGTACATTGGACATGATGCGATCTCCAGGAAGGGAAGGAAGTCGGTACAACCACTTCCTTCCTGTCTACGCGGTTTGGCGCAGCTCCGGTTGATCGACATCAACGCCGCCGCCGCAGCCCCGGCGGGAGCCGACGCACGGCATGCGGCGAAACGCCTCAGGCGTTGGCCAGCTCGGCCTCGGCGATCTCCTTGCCGCGCCGGCGGAACAGCACCAGGGTGGCGAGCAGCCCCAGCAGCGCCGCGCCACTGAGCCAGATGCCCGGGGCCGCGCGGTTGTCCAGGGTGTGGATCAGCCAGGTGCAGACCGCCGGGGTGAAACCACCGAAGGTCGCCGTAGCCAGGCTGTAGGCGAGGGAGAAACCGGTAGTGCGCACGTCCGCCGGCATCACCTCGGTCAACGCCACCACCATCGCGCCGTTGTAGCTGCTGTAGAGGAACGACAGCCACAACTCGACGCCGAGCAGGCCGGCGAAACTCGGCTCGCGGACCAGCCAGGACAGCGCCGGGTAGGCGGTCAGCAGTGCCAGCGCGGAGGCACCCAGCAACAATGGCTTGCGCCCGATGCGGTCGGAGAACGCGCCCATCACCGGCAGCCAGATGAAGTTGGACAGGCCGATGCACATGGTCACCAGCAGGCTGTCGAGGTCCGACAGTTGCAGTTCGTTCTTGCCGAAGGTCGGCGTGTAGGCGGTGATCAGGTAGAACGATACGGTGGTCATCACCACCATCGCGGTACCGGCCAGCACTACGCCGAAGTTCTGCCCGATGGAGCGCAGCACCTGCGACAGCGACGGTCGGTGGGTGCGCGCCTCGAACTCCGGCGTTTCCTCCAGCGAGCGACGGATGACGAACAGCGCCGGAACGATCAGGCAGCCGATGAAGAACGGCACGCGCCAGCCCCATTCGCCCATGTCCTGCGGGCTCAGCCACTGGTTGAGGAGCACGCCGAGCAGGCCGGCGAAGACCACCGCGACCTGCTGGCTGGCCGACTGCCAACTGACGAAGAAGCCTTTGCGTCCTGGCGTGGCGATCTCCGACAGGTAGACCGAAACCCCTCCCAGCTCGACGCCGGCGGAAAAACCCTGCAGGAGCCGGCCGAACAGCACCAGCAACGGCGCCGCCACGCCCAGCGTGGCATAGCCGGGAACGAAGGCGATCAGCAGGGTGCCCATGGCCATCAGGCCGAGGGTGATGATCAGGCCCTGGCGGCGGCCGTGGCGATCGATGTAAGCGCCCAGGAACACCGCACCCAGCGGCCGCATCAGGAAGCCGGCGCCAAAGGTGGCGAGGGACAGCATCAGGGAGGCGAACGGGTTGTCGCCGGGGAAGAAGGTCTTGGCGATGGCGGTGGCGTAGAAGCCATACACCATGAAGTCGTACATCTCGAGGAAGTTGCCACTGACCACACGGAAAATGGCGACACCTTTGGATTTATTAGAGGCCATGGGACACACACTCAGGCAGACACGGGGAAGCGGTCCATGGCGGCGTCGATGGCCACGCAGGCGGGTACGTCATCCATCGACCGAGTTGTAACCATATGTGTAAAAACTCCTGTCGAACAATCTAAAATTGCCCGAAAGGTGCGAATTGAAGGGGTTTGAAAGGCTGTCGAAAGCTTCGCGACCATCGGTCGGGAAAGCGACGCCTTTTTCCCTGGTCGACCTCCAGAAAGGAGAGCGGAGCCTCTGTCGGGCGAAGGAAACATTCGCCACGCGGCAGCTGTCCTTCATTCATACCCAGGAAACCCGGCCGGGGTTATGCTGCGCGCCCCGGCCGGCTGGCCGAGCAGCTCCGATCGAGAACCCGCTGGTCCCCATGCCCAACCAACAACGCCCCGTCCTCAAGGCCCGCCTGGAGCAACTGATCGCCCTGGTCGGCGGCCTGATGGCCCGCTATCCGCGCACCATCGCCCTGTTCGGCTTCTGTTCGGGCGTGTTCAGTTTCATCATGGTCGACCGGCAGAAGGGCTTCGCCCAGGTGCTGGCGATCATCATGCTGGTCAGCTGGGTCTGGTTGATCCTCGAGAACCTCCTGCGGGAGACCTTCGCCCACCGCTTCGGCTGGGAGATCCCGGCGCCGCTGCTGCGCTACGCGACCCAACTGATCCACCAGGAAAGCCTGTTCTTCGTCCTCCCGTTCTTTCTCATCACCACCACCTGGAACAGCGGGCAAGCGCTGTTCACAGGGACGCTGGCCGCCGCGGCGCTGATCTCCATCACCGATCCGCTCTACTATCGCTGGCTGTCCAGGCGTCGTTGGGTGTTCCTCGCCTACCACACCCTGACCCTGTTCGCGGTGTTGCTGACCTCGCTGCCGATCCTGCTGCACCTGACCACCCCGGAAAGCTACCGGTTGTCGCTGGGCATCGCCGTCGTGCTGTCCTTCCCCAGCCTGCTCGTGACCTTCCCGCTACAGCACTGGTGGCGCGGCTTCCTGCTTCTCGGCCTGACCCTGGCAGTGGGCCTGGCCGGCTGGTTCGGCCGTACCTGGGTGCCGCCGGCCACCCTGTGGCTGACCGAAGTGGCGGTGAGCAGCCAGTTCGACGACCAGAGCCGCACGCCCGGCGACAGCCTGGAGCAGGTCGGCGCCAGCCAGTTGCGCAGCCAGGGCCTGTTCGCCTATACCGCGATCAACGCGCCGCGCGGCCTCGACGAGCGCATCTATCACGTGTGGATGTTCAACGGGAAGGAGTTCGACCGCATCGCCCTGGATATCCACGGCGGCCGCAAGGAGGGCTACCGGGCCTGGACCCACAAGCAGAACTTCCCCGGCGACCCGGTCGGCCACTGGCAGGTGAAGGTACTCACCGAGGCCGGACAGATGATCGGTACCCTGCGCTTCGACGTCACCCAGTGACGTCGAAGCCTGGCGACCTCAGGCGAAGAACCAGTAGCACACGCCGATGGAGGCGATGACCCCGGCCAGGTCCGCGGTCAGCGCGCAGCCCACCGCGTGGCGCGCGCGCTGCAGGCCGACCGAGCCGAAATAGACGGCGAGCACGTAGAAGGTGGTCTCGGTACTGCCCTGCACGGTGGCGGCGACCAGCGCCGGGAAACTGTCGACGCCGTGGGTCTGCATGGTCTCCAGCAGCATCGCCCGCGCCGCACTGCCGGAGAACGGCTTGACCAACGCGGTGGGCAGCGCCTCGACGAAGCGGCTGTCCCAGCCCAGCCCCTCGACCGCCCAGCGTATCCCGCCGAGTACCACTTCCAGCGCCCCGGAGGCGCGCAGCACGCCAACCGCGCAAAGCATCGCGACCAGGTAGGGCAACAGGTTCCTGGCGACGTCGAAACCTTCCTTCGCCCCCTCCACGAAGCTCTCGTAGACCGGCACCTTCTTCAGCGCGCCGACGATCAGGAACAGCACGATCAGGCTGAACAGCGTCAGGTTGCCCAGCAGCGAGGACAGCTGCGCCAGCGCGGTGGCCGAGAGCGTGCCGAGCACCGCCATGAAGCCGGCCAGCAGCAACGCGCCGGGGATCAGGTAGGCCAGCACCACCGGGTCCCACAAGCGCAGGCGCTGCATCAGCGCCACCGACAGCAGGCCGGCCAGGGTCGAGGCGCTGGTGGCCAGGAGGATCGGCAGGAATACCAGGGTCGGATCGGCCGCGCCCTGCTGCGCGCGGTACATGAAGATGGTCACCGGCAGCAGGGTCAGGGACGAGGCGTTGAGCACCAGGAAGAGGATCTGCGCATTGCTCGCGGTGGTGCTGCTGGGATTGAGTTCCTGCAGCGCCTTCATCGCCTTCAGGCCGATCGGCGTGGCGGCGTTGTCCAGGCCCAGGCCATTGGCGGCGAAGTTCAGGGTGATCAGGCCGATCGCCGGATGCCCCGGCGGCACTTCCGGCATCAGCCGGCGGAACAACGGACCGAGCAGCACCGCCAGGCGCTCCACCAGCCCGGCCTTCTCGGCGATGCGCAGGAAGCCGAGCCAGAGCGTCAGGGTGCCGAACAGCAGGACCATCACCTCGACCGCCAGCTTGGCCATGGCGAACAGGCTCTCCACCATCGCCGCGAACACCGTCGCATCGCCGCCGATCAACCAGCGCGCCAGCGCACTCGCCGCCGCCACCAGGAAAAAACCCAACCACAAGCCGTTCAGCATTCAGAATCCCCCGCGTTGCGCGGATGATAGCGGCGCAGGCGGTGCCGGCGCCAGAAACGCCGAGGCCCCGGACGATGCCGGGGCCTCCTGGGCGGGAAGCGGCCTTATTCGAGGGTGGCCTGCTTGCCCTTGGCTTCGCCGACCGCCTGCCGCAGGTGCGGCAGCGAATCCCAGTAGCGCTGGCCCTTGGCCGCGTCGTACATGCCTTCCCACTTGGAGATGACCAGCACCGCGAGGGCATTGCCGATCACGTTGAGGGCGGTGCGCGCCATGTCCATGATGCGGTCCACGCCGGCGATGAAGGCCAGGCCCTCGAGCGGGATGCCGACGCTGCCCAGGGTGGCGAGCAGCACCACGAAGGATACGCCCGGCACGCCGGCGATACCCTTGGAGGTCACCATCAGGGTCAGCACCAGCATGATCTGCTGGCCGATGGACAGGTCGATGCCGTAGAGCTGCGCGATGAAGATCGCCGCGATGCTCTGGTACAGGGTCGAGCCATCGAGGTTGAAGGAGTAGCCGGTGGGCACCACGAAGCTGCTGATCGCCTTCGGCGCGCCGTAGGCTTCCATTTTCTCGATGATGCGCGGCAGCACGGTTTCCGAGCTGGCGGTGGAATAGGCGAGGACCAGGTCGTCCTTGAAGATGCGGATCAGGCGCATGATCGAGAAGCCGAACATCCGCGCGATCAGGCCCAGCACCACCAGGGCGAAGAAGACGATGGCCACGTAGACCAGGATCACCAGCTTGGCCAGCGGCAGCAGCGAGGCGAAGCCGAAGTTGGCGACGGTCACCGCGATCAGGGCGAAGACACCGATAGGGGCGTACTTCATGATCATGTGGGTGACCTTGAACATGGTCTCGGAAACGCCCTGGAACACCTTCACCAGCGGCTCGCGCAGGTCGTTGGGCAGGCTCGACAGGCCGAGGCCGAACATCACCGAGAAGAAGATGATCGGCAGCATCTCGCCACGGGCGATGGCGGCGAAGACGTTGGAGGGAATCAGGTTGAGGATGGTCGCGATGAACGCATGGTCATGCTGCACTTCCTGGGTGGTCTTCTGGTACTGGGAAATGTCCACGGTACCCAGGGTGCTCATGTCGATGCCGGTGCCGGGCTGGAACAGGTTGGCCAGCAGCAGGCCGACGACGATGGCGACGGTGGTGACGATCTCGAAGTAGATGATGGTCTTCAGGCCGATGCGGCCAAGCTTCTTCGCGTCGCCGACGCCGGCGATGCCGACCACCAGCGAGGAAATCACGATCGGCACCACGATCATCTTGATCAGACGGATGAAGATGTCGCCGGCCGGTTGCAGCACGTTGGCGATCCACCAGGCCTTTTCGGCGCTGAAATGGTTGAGCACTGCGCCGACGGCGATACCGAGTGCCAGACCGATCACGATCTGCCAGGCGAGGCTTAGCTTGGCTTTACCCATGTTTCGTCACCCTTAATTCTTGTGGAAGTCGGGAGTCGCTCCAACGGGAGAGTCGCTCCCGACAGGCGAAAGGGCGCAATGATTCATGCGCTCCCCTACCCCGTCTAATGCCGTAAGTGACTGCCCCATGCCGAATCGGCATGAGAAATCACTAATGAAACGTCCGTCCCACAGGAAATTGCCCTTGATTTTCGTACAAGAACAGGGAGCGGAAGGCACTCCGTGCAAGGCCTGGGAGCCTCGTGCCCATCCTGGGAAGTTGAAAGTCGCTCATCATCGCTGCGATGGATGGTCACAGGACACGCAACGCCGTCCGGCACGCCATCGCCGGCTGTGGATAAGCGGCGTTCTGTGGATAACCGCGCGGTAAAGCCCTTCTGGGAGGGCGCCTCGGAACGCGCGGGTGGTCGATTGTAAAACGACTCCGCCATCCACAGGCATTGATCGATATCAGGGAAGTTCGCGGAGTATCGGTGCGGAAGCCGACGCTCCGCCGGACGGCGGAGCGTCGTACCCCTTCTATATATAGAAGCGCGCCGGAAGGCAGCGAGACATCGGTGGCTCCCCTCCGGCGCGTTTTCGCCTGGCCCGACCCCGAAGGAGGTACTCCCTGTACCCCTGGAACCCGCCGGATCGACCTCACCCAGCGCATCCCGGTCCCCTGGCCATGCCCCGCTGCGGGCGGGGCGGTGTCACGCAAGCCCGTTCCGCCTCAGTACCAGTTCGGATCGGCCTTGAGTTGTTCGTCGAGGATCTTCTGTACCGCCGGCTCCGGCTTGCCCAGCCAGCGGAAGCTGGCGTGCTTGCTCGGCGACTTGTCCTGCGGCAGCCCTTCGGGCACCTGCACGTAGAGCCCGTAGGCATGGCTCTTGTCCCAATCGAAGGCGACCAGCAGGCGCTGGCCCTTGCAATCGGACTTCTCGCAGAGACCGCCAACCAGATACTTGTCGCCCTGGTCGTCGACGGCATGCATCGGTGTAGCGGTTCCCGAGAGATTCATCACCCAGTCGGGCAAGCGGCTCTCGTCTTCCACCAGGTTCTGCCAGGCCTCGCGGTATCCGGCATCGGTGCTCTGCAATTCGTTCAAGCGGTATTCACCGTCCCTGTCGGCCGCCACCGCCAGCGAACTGGCGGCGGCACCGAGCAGCAGTGCGTTCATCAGGTTACGCATGAGTCGCATCGCTTTCTCCTTGGCATCCGGCTAGCCGCGACGGCGTCCGAAGAAGAACGAGACCACGAAGAGCACCAGGAACAGCACGAAGAGGATCTTCGCGATTCCGGTGGCGGCACCTGCGATGCCACCAAACCCGAGGACGGCAGCGATGATGGCGATGATCAGAAAGGTGATAGCCCAACTAAGCATGATGTTTTCTCCTGTGTGCCTTCGGAACTGTCGGTACCGCCTCGGGGCCGGGCCCATCGGGGTAGCGAACCGGCCTGTGTCCATTTTTTCTTCAGGGAGACCGTGACTACCTCATTGCACGCCCCATGCCAGCCTTTCTAAAAAATAAAAATACTTTTAATTCAATAAGTTATAAAAAAACCCAGGTAGTCTGCGCAGTTCATCCTGCACGACGCGACAAATTATTCCGGGCGTTTTGCACGATCGGCGCGGTACGCTGTCACATGCAACAGGGAAGCGACCCGGCACCTGCTACCCGGAGCCATCCGTGGAGCCGCCACGGCTTCCCGAAAACCCAAGAACAGCAACATCGGCAGGTTGCACGCCGCCCGGATGGGCGGCGGGGCGCTCTGCAACTTGCATGGGCTTTCCGGGGACTAACCCAGAAGCCGAATGGCAGTGAATTCCCTAGAGGATAAAAAGCAACGATGGAAACCACTTCCGAAAAACAGGGGCGCATCCTGCTGGTCGATGACGAGTCGGCGATCCTGCGCACTTTCCGTTATTGCCTCGAAGACGAAGGCTACAGCGTGGCCACCGCCAGCAGCGCGCCGCAGGCGGAGGCCCTGTTGCAGCGCCAGGTATTCGACCTGTGCTTCCTCGACCTGCGCCTGGGCGAAGACAACGGGCTCGACGTTCTCGCCCAGATGCGCGTCCAGGCGCCATGGATGCGCGTGGTGATCGTCACCGCGCATTCGGCGGTGGATACCGCGGTCGACGCCATGCAGGCCGGCGCGGTGGATTACCTGGTCAAGCCCTGCAGCCCGGACCAACTGCGCCTGGCCGCCGCCAAGCAACTGGAGGTGCGCCAACTGACCGCGCGCCTGGAGGCCCTGGAGGACGAAGTGCGCCGCCAGGGCGACGGCCTGGAATCGCACAGCCCGGCCATGGCCGCGGTACTGGAGACCGCGCGCCAGGTAGCGGCGACCGACGCCAACATCCTCATCCTCGGCGAATCCGGCTCCGGCAAGGGCGAACTGGCACGCGCCATCCACACCTGGAGCAAACGCGCGAAGAAGCCCCAGGTCACCATCAACTGCCCGTCGCTGACCGCCGAACTGATGGAAAGCGAACTGTTCGGGCACAGTCGCGGCGCCTTCACCGGTGCCACCGAAAGCACCCTGGGCAGGGTCAGCCAGGCTGACGGCGGCACCCTGTTCCTCGACGAGATCGGCGACTTCCCGCTGACCTTGCAACCCAAGCTGCTGCGCTTCATCCAGGACAAGGAATACGAACGCGTCGGCGATCCGGTGACCCGCCGCGCCGACGTACGCATCCTTGCCGCGACCAACCGCGACCTGGGCGCGATGGTCGCCCAGGGCCAGTTCCGCGAGGACCTGCTCTACCGCCTCAACGTGATCGTGCTCAACCTGCCTCCCCTGCGCGAACGCGCCGAGGATATCCTCGGCCTGGCCGAACGTTTCCTCGCCCGCTTCGTCAAGGACTACGGCCGCCCCGCCCGCGGCTTCAGCGAAGCCGCCCGCGAGGCCATGCGGCAATACCCCTGGCCGGGCAACGTACGCGAGCTACGCAACGTGATCGAGCGCGCCAGCATCATCTGCAACCAGGAACGGGTGGATGTCGACCACCTCGGTTTCAGCGCTGCGCAATCTGCCAGCAGCGCGCCGCGGATCGGCGAATCGCTGAGCCTGGAAGACCTGGAGAAAGCCCATATCACGGCGGTGATGGCCTCCAGCGCGACCCTCGACCAGGCCGCCAAGACCCTCGGTATCGATGCCTCGACCCTGTACCGGAAGCGCAAGCAGTACGGCCTATGAGCATGCCGCTGCCGATGAAGCTCCGGACCCGGTTGTTCCTCAGCATTTCCGCGCTGATCACCGTCTCGCTGTTCGGCCTGTTGCTCGGGTTGTTCAGCGTGATGCAGCTCGGCCGCGCTCAGGAGCAACGGATGTCGCACCACCACGCGACCATCGAGGTGAGCCAGCAGTTGCGCCAGCTGCTCGGCGACCAGTTGGTCATACTGCTCCGCGAAAAACCCGACGGGCAGGCCCTGGAGCGCTCGCAGAACGATTTCCGACGGGTCCTGGAACAGGGTCGGGCGAATACCGTCGACGGCGCCGAGCAGGCCGCCCTGGATGGCGTTCGCGACGCCTACCTGCAACTGCAGGCGCACACCCCGGCGCTGCTCAAGGCGCCCATGGCCGACAACGACGGCTTCAGCGAAGCTTTCAATACCCTGCGCCTACGCCTGCAGGACCTGCAGCAACTGGCGCTGGCCGGCATCAGCGACGCCGAGACCAGCGCCCGCCACCGAGCCTACCTGGTCGCCGGCCTGCTTGGCCTGGTGGGCGTCGCCATCCTGCTGATCGGTTTCGTCACCGCCCACAGCATCGCCCGGCGCTTCGGCGCACCGATCGAAACCCTGGCGCGGGCGGCGGACAGGATCGGCGAAGGCGATTTCGACGTGACCCTGCCGATGACCAACGTCGCCGAGGTCGGCCAGTTGACCCGGCGTTTCGGCCTGATGGCCGAGGCCCTGCGGCAGTACCGCAAGACCAGCGTCGAAGAGGTGCTTTCCGGCGAGCGGCGCCTGCAGGCGGTACTCGACAGCATCGACGACGGCCTGGTGATCTTCGACAACCAGGGACGCATCGAACACGCCAACCCGGTCGCGATCCGCCAGCTGTTCGTCTCCAACGACCCCCATGGCAAGCGGATCGACGAAATACTCAGCGATGTAGATGTCCAGGAGGCGGTGGAAAAGGCCCTGCTCGGCGAAGTCCAGGACGAGGCGATGCCCGACCTGGTGGTGGACGTCGCCGGCGAGTCGCGCCTGCTGGCCTGGTCGCTGTATCCGGTCACCCATCCTGGCGGGCATAGCGTCGGCGCGGTGCTGGTGGTCCGCGACGTGACCGAGCAGCGCGCCTTCGAACGGGTCCGCAGCGAATTCGTCCTGCGCGCCTCCCACGAACTGCGTACGCCGGTGACCGGCATGCAGATGGCCTTCAGCCTGCTCCGCGAACGCCTGGACTTCCCCGCGGAGTCACGGGAAGCGGACCTGATCCAGACGGTGGACGAAGAGATGTCGCGGCTGGTCCTGCTGATCAACGACCTGTTGAACTTCTCGCGCTACCAGACCGGCATGCAGAAGCTCGAACTGGCTTCCTGCGACCTCGTCGACCTGCTCACCCAGGCGCAGCAGCGTTTCACTCCCAAGGGCGAGGCCCGCCGGGTCTCGCTGCAACTGGAGCTGGGCGATGAACTGCCGCGCCTGCAGCTCGACCGCCTGCAGATCGAGCGGGTGATCGACAACCTGCTGGAAAACGCCCTGCGCCATAGCAGCGAAGGCGGGCAGATCCACCTGCAGGCCCGGCGCCAGGGCGACCGGGTGCTGATCGCGGTGGAAGACAATGGCGAAGGCATTCCCTTCAGCCAGCAAGGACGGATCTTCGAGCCTTTCGTCCAGGTTGGACGCAAGAAGGGCGGCGCCGGCCTCGGCCTGGCGCTGTGCAAGGAAATCATCCAGTTGCATGGCGGGCGCATCGCGGTGCGCTCGCAACCGGGCCAGGGCGCGCGCTTCTACATGCTGCTGCCGGTGTGACCGGGGCAGCTCCCGGCAGGCTTTTCCACAGGTCTCAGGAAGTCGGCACCGCCAGCAGCAGGGCGGCGGTTTCCAGGTCCGGCTCGCCATCGAAGCGGGCCGGACGGTATTTCATCTGGAAAGCGCCGATGACGTCGCGGGTGTCCTTCTCCAGCTCGCCGGTCTGCGGCACCAGGTAACCGTGCCGCGCCAACTGCTGCTGGAACCAGCGCACATCCGGCAGCTGGCCGTTCAGTTCGGCGAGCCGGCGCGCCAATTCGCCGGGCTTCGGCCAGGGCACCAGGCCGGCGTCAGCGAGGCGCTTCCAGGGGAACAGCGGACCTGGATCGACCTTGCGGCCCGGCGCGATATCGCTGTGTCCGATGATCCGGTCCGGGGTGATGCCGTGGCGCTTGGCGATGTCCTTCAGCAGGGGGATCAGCGCCTGGATCTGCGCTTCGCTGAACGGATACCAGACCCGCCCCTGGGGTGTATCGCGATAGCCTTGGTTGACGATCTCGATGCCGATCGAGGTGGCGTTCAGCCAGGTCCGGCCCTGCCATTCACTGACCCCGGCGTGCCAGGCGCGGCGGTTCTCATCCACCAGGCGGTAGACGGTGGCCGGCTCGTCGTCGCCGATCAGGTAGTGCGCGCTGACGCCACCGTGGGTGAGGATGCCCAGCGAATGCGGCAGATCGGTGGAGGTGTAGTGGAGGACGATGAACTGGACACGGCTGTCCTGGTTCGCCGAGGTGTAGTCGGTGTTCAGGCGCGGGCCGCTGGAGCAGCCGGCCAGCAGCGACAGGGTGAAAGCCAGTAGAACGAACGAACGCATGATGACTCCGAAAAAAATGGGCAGCGCGGTCAGGCGGTGATGTGCAACACGCTGCGCAGGTTGTCCAACAGCATATCGACGCTGAGCATGATCAGCAGCATGCCGGCCAGGCGCTCGATGGCGGTCAGCCCGCGCGGGCCGAGGAAACGCTGGAGGAACGCCGCCTGCAGCAGGATCAGCGCAGTAGCGGCCCAGGCCAGCACCACCGCCAGGTAAAGCTCCCACAGCGGACCGTCGAAGGTGGTGCGCAGGGTGATCAGCATCGCCAGCGCCGAGGGCCCGGCCACCGCCGGGGTGGCCAGGGGTACCAGCAGCGGCTCGCCGTCGGGCACTTCGCCGAGCAGCCCTTGGGGCGACGGGAAGATCAGGCGCATGGCGATCACGAACAGGATGATGCCACCCGCGATCCCGGTCGCCTCGCGGGACAGGCCGAGGCCGCTGAGGATGTGCTCGCCGAGGGTGAGGAAGAGCAGCAGCAGGCCCAGGGCGAAGGCCAGCTCGCGAAACGCCACGCGCAAGCGGCGCCCGGGGGCGACGCCTTTCAGCGCGGCGAGGAACACGGCGATGTTGCCGAAGGGATCGGTGACCAGAAAGATCAGGACGGCGACGCCGAACATATCCATGGGAGTTTCCAGAGCGGGACAGCCGGTCATTCTACCGGGCGGGACCATTCTAGCGAGCCGAGGCAACACCTGCAGGCGAGCCCGTCCCGAGTCGCCGGAATGTGCGCTGGTCGCCCTTCAGGCCACTTCCAGGCGGTCCCGGCCGGCGCGCTTGGCTCGATACAGCGCCTGGTCGGCGCGCTCGAAAACCACTTCGCCGGCCTCGTTGCCTTCGAACGCGGTGATGCCGGCGGAACAGGTGATGCTCAGGGGCTCGCCCTTGAAATGGAACGGACAGGCGGCGATCGCCGCGCGCAGCCGTTCGAGCAGTTGCCGGCCGGCTTCCAGGGACGTGGCCGGGAGCAGGACGACGAACTCCTCGCCGCCGAAACGGGCGATGAAATCGGCCTGGCGCAACCGTTTGCGCAATTCGCCGGCAATGATCTTCAGCACCTTGTCCCCGGCCAGGTGGCCGAAGTCGTCGTTGATCCGCTTGAAGTGGTCGATGTCCAGCACCGCCAGCAGCAGATCGCCGCCGTCCCGGTGCCGGCGCGCCACCTCCTGTTCCAGGCGCTCGCTGAGCGCCGCGCGGTTGGGCAGCCCGGTCAGCGGATCGGTCAGGGCTTTCTGTCGCTGGTCCTCCAGGTGGCTGTGGAACGCCTTGGCATCCTGTTCCATGCTGTTGACCCGTTCCATCAGCGCCTGCAGGCGGCCGGACACCTCCTGTTCGTGCTCGGCCTGTTCGCGCTGGTGTTCGTCCATGGAGGCGAGCAGGCCGTTCAGCCGGCTGTCCACCGCCAGCTTGAGGCTGTTCAGGTCGGTCGCCTGCTGCACGCTGGCCTGCAGGCCACTGACCTGCTCACGCAGCGATTGGTCGAAGCCGCGCGCGTTGTCCAACACGTCGGTATAGCCGGCGTGGGCGTCGCCCAGGTGGCCGAGGAAGCTTTCCAGGCGCTCGTTGAGTTGCCGCAGGTATTCCTCGAAGTCGCGCTGGCCACTGTCCGCCAGGGACAGCACCAGCACCGCCAGGTCGTCGAGTACCGGCACCAGCTCATACCAGTTCAGGCTGCCATCGATCCGCTCCCGCAGCGCCTCGGCCTGGGGCTGGTGGCTGCTCGGCAGGGACAGGCCGTCGAGCAGCCGCAGCAGGCTGGCCTCGATGTGCGGCGCCACCGCGCTGTAGCCGGGCTCCGGTATCGGCGGCGGCAGTTCGTAGGCCTCGTCTACCGCCTGCCCGTCGAGGTTATCCACAGGGGTGACCGGAGCTTCGGGCGCGCTTTCAACGTCCGCCAGCACTGCGCGCGGCGACTCCGCACCCGCGTCTTCCAGCGTCTCGCTAAAGCTCAGGCCTGCCGGTAGCGGCAGGCTGTCGAGCCAGATTTCCCGAGGCTCATCCAGCAGGATCTGGTTCGGCTCGCCACGCTCGGCGACCCCGACCCAACCCGCTGGCGCGCTTTCGATGGCGGCGACCGTGCGGGCGGGCAACGGCTGCGGCGGACCGCCTGGCGCCTCGTCGTGCTCGGCGACCGGCAGGGACGGCGCGGCCGCCGCCGGTTGGATCGGTGTATTGCTTGCCGCCACAACGGACGGCACCGATGCGCTCGGCTCCGCGGCGGTTTCCGACTCCTTGCCGCCGAACAGGCGTTGCAACAGGCTCGGGCGACCGTCTTCGGCATCGCCGCCCTTGCGCTCGGCCAGCGCCTGGCGTTGCAGCCTGCTCAGCTCGCTGAGCAGGATCGGAATCTCGCGCGACTGCCGGGCGCGCTCCTCGATATCGCGGGCGAACTGCTTCAGCGGCTTGCGCAGTTCCCGCGGCAGGTTCAGGGCCAGCAACTGCTGGGCCAGTTCGCCGAGGGCATCGATGTTCTGCTGGGTGCGTTGCTGGCGGCGTTGTTCGGAGTCGAGCACGGCCTTTTCCAGGCGCGGAATCAGGCCCGACAGGCCGGCGTCCATGTCGTCGCGACGGAGGATCTCGCGCAGCTCCTTCATGCACTGGTCGACCGCCTTGTCGCTGCCTTCGGCCGCCAGACTGCTACGCACCAGGCCGCGACGCAGCAGGTCGATGCGGGCATCCCAGCGCCGTTGCAGGCGCTCCTGCTGCTCGATGTTCTCCAGGTACTTGTCTTTCCAGCGCTGGACGTCGTCGCGACTCATGGCGGACTCCCGGCATCCCCGCGCACGACCAAGGCCTTGTCGCGCAGGTTGTCCGGCAGGCGAATCTCCACCGATACCGGCAGATGGTCGGAGATCGGCTGGTCGAGCACGTCGACCCGCTCGAGAGCGAGATCGGAACTGAGCAGGATATGGTCGAGATTGCGCTGCGGCCGCCAGCTGGGAAACGTCGCCTCGACCTGCGGCGCCATCAGGCCGAGGTCGCGCAGGGGCGAGTTTTCCAGAAGATCGACGGCGTGGGTGTTCATGTCGCCCATCAGCACCTGGTGGCGGTAGTCGCCGATCAGCTCGCGGATATAGGCGAGCTGGCGGGTGCGGGTGCGAGCGCCGAGAGCGAGATGCATCATCACTACCACCAGCGCGTCGGCGCCTTCGCCAAAGCGCACGAAGATCGCGCCGCGTCCCGGCGGACCAGGCAACGGATGATCTTCCAGCAGGGTCGGCCGCCAGCGGCTGAGCAGGCCGTTGCTGTGCTGGGCGATACGCCCGAGGTTGCGGTTGAGCTGCTGGTACCAGTAGGGGAACGCCCCCAACTGGGCCAGGTGCTCGACCTGGTTGACGTAGCCGGAACGCAGGCTGCCGCCGTCGGCTTCCTGGAGGGCGACGAGATCGTAGTCGGCGAGCAGTTCGCCGATCCGCTTCAGGTTGGTCGCCCGCCCCGCGTGGGGCAGCAGGTGCTGCCAACCGCGGGTCAGGTAGTGGCGGTAGCGCTCGGTGCTGATACCGACCTGGATGTTGAAGCTGAGAAGGCGCAGGCGGCCGTCGTCGGGCAACTCCCGCGAATCGTCACAGGAGGGGTTCACTCGCGGGTCGCAGCTGCCTGCGACCCGAGGTTCACGCTGCCAGCGGCGCAACATGCCGAATCACCTTGCCTACTTCTTGGCCGCTGCGCGCTCTTTCTCGATCAGGTAGTCGGCCAGCTTGAGGGTTTCCTCCGGACCACCGGCGGAGCCGATGTCGAAGCGGTATTTGCCATTGACCACCATGGTCGGTACGCCGGTGACCTGGTAGGCCATCGCCAGCTTCTTGGCCTTTTCCATCTGGCCCTTGATGGCAAAGGAATTATAGGTGCTCAGGAATTTTTCCTTGTCCACGCCCTTGCCGGCGAGGAAATCGGCCATTTCTTCCGGAGTGGCGAGCTTCTTGTGCTCCTTGTGGATCGCCTCGAACACGGCGTTGTGTACGTCATGCTCGACACCCATGCTTTCCAGGGTCAGGAACATCTGCCCATGGACGTTCCAGATACCGCCGAACAGGGCAGGCAGGCGCACGAAATGAACATCTGCCGGCAGCTTCTCGCTCCACGGCACGATGGTCGGCTCGAACGCGTAGCAATGCGGGCAGCCATACCAGAACAGTTCCACCACTTCGATCTTGCCCGGCTGGGACACCGGCACCGGGCTGCTCAGCTCGACGTATTCCTTGCCGGCGGTATAGTCGTCGGCCTGGGCGGCCATGCCGAACAGGCTGGCCATGGCCAGCATGGCGGTGAGAATCAGGTTACGCATCGTTCACTCCTAGGCGAGGTCAGTGCCGCTCTCCGGTCGGGTTCGGCCCGGTCAGTTCGACCGGGGGGAGCGGTCACGGGTTCCAGCATTGTAGCGATGGCGGACGCAAAAAAGGGCAGCCGAGGCCACCCTTTTTCATACATCTTTTTTGCCGTGCTACGCAGCGATCAGTGCAGACCCTGGATGTAGCTGGAAATCGCGGCGATGTCCTTGTTCGACAGCTTGGCGGCGATGGACTGCATGATCTTGGTGTCGCCGTCGTTGGTGCGGGTGCCTTCGCGGAAGTCGGTCAGCTGCTTGGCCACGTAGGTCGCGTGCTGGCCGCCCAGGTGCGGGAAACCGGCGGTTGCGATGCCGACGCCGCTCGGGGAATGGCAACCGGTGCAGGCCGGCATGCCTTCGGCGATCTTGCCGCCGCGGAACAGCGCTTCGCCCTGGGCCACCAGGTTCGGATCGGCCATGCCGACGCTCATCTTCTGGCTGGCGAAGTAGGCGGCGATGTCGGCCAGGTCCTGGTCGCTGAGGTTGGTCAGCAGGCCGGTCATTTCCAGCACGGTACGCTTGCCGTCCTTGATGTCATGCATCTGCTTGAGCAGGTAACGCTCGCCCTGGCCGGCCAGTTTCGGGAAGTTCGGCGCCGGGCTGTTGCCATCCGCACCGTGACAGGCGCCGCATACCGCGGCTTTCGCCTGGCCCGCGGCGGCATCGCCAGCGGCATGGGCAAGGCCGGTCAGACCCAGGGTCAACAGCAGACTCACGAGAAGTTTGTTCATCAGCTAATCCAATTACGGCTAAGGGTGAAAGATAGTGGGCTTCGGCTACTTCTTCACCATCCACTGGATGGTTGCCTGGTAGTCTTCGGCACTGCAGTCGGTGCACAGGCCGCGGGGCGGCATGGCGTTGAATCCGTTGGTCACATGCTGGACCAGGGTCGGCATGCCCTTGGCCAGCCGCGGCTCCCAGGCGGCATGGTCGCCCTTTTTCGGCGCCATCGGCAGCTGGCCGTCGTGACACGCGCCACAGGTCCGGTTGAACACTGCTTCCGGGTCCTGCGCCGCCTGCGCCGTAACGGCCACCGCAACGACTGTCGCTGCGAGCAGCAGTTTCTTCATGATCGTCCTCATCAGGGGGAACGCCCGCGTTCTACCGCGCGGAAAATGCTCTGTCCGTTCCCGCGCGCGCTCGACCCTGGGGGATAAAGCGCACACAAAATCCGCGGCATTATATACTTCCGATACCGAAACGGAAACGAAACAGCCCCCCGCGACACCGAGTCGCACCCCTGTGGATAACCCATGTCAGAGAAGAACCCCATCGTCGGCCTGTGCCAGAAGGCCAGCTTTCTCATCAGTGCCGCCCAGGTCGACCAGTGCCCCCCCGACGAGGGCCTGGAAGTCGCTTTCGCCGGGCGCTCCAATGCCGGCAAGTCGAGCGCGCTGAACACCCTCACCCACGCCAACCTGGCGCGCACCTCGAAAACCCCGGGACGTACCCAACTGCTCAATTTCTTCGCCCTGGACGACTCGCGGCGCCTGGTGGACCTGCCCGGCTACGGCTACGCGAAGGTGCCGATCCCCCTGAAGCAGCACTGGCAGCGCCACCTGGAAGCCTACCTGAGCAGCCGCGCAAGCCTGGCCGGGGTGTTCCTGATGATGGACATCCGCCACCCGCTCACCGACTTCGACCGACTGATGCTGGATTGGGCCCAGGCCAGCCAGCTACCGATCCATGTACTGATGACCAAGGCCGACAAGCTGGCCTTCGGCGCGGCCAAGAACGCCCTGCTCAAGGTACGCCGGGAAGTCCAGCAAGGCTGGGGCGACGTCGCCACCCTGCAACTGTTCTCCGCGCCCAAGCGCCAGGGCGTCGACGAGGCGCAAATGGTCCTGGCGCAATGGCTGGGCCTGCTGGACGAGGAACAAGAGGCGTTCGAGGAAGCCTGAATTCCAGGCAAAAAAAACCCCGAGCTTCGTATGGGGAGGGGGAAGTTCGGGGTTCAAGTCCGGACCGCTAGGGCGGGGTCCAGGAATCTGCCAACACTAAACACTGCAAAGGAGCATCGAAGGGCTCAAGAAGCCATTCGTGTGTTCTGACTGTCGGCAAAACGGGAAAGTTCAGCGCACCGCGAAAAACTTTTCCACGGCACCCTCACCGGGCACTCCGGACCTGCTCGCAAGGCCCGCCACACGGGCCTCGCAACCGTTCATCAGTGGGCTTCGTCCCAGTTCGAACCGACACCCGCCTCGACCACCAGCGGTACGTCCAGGGTCGCCGCGCCGCTCATCAGCGGGCGGATTCCCTCGCACACCTGCTCGACCAGGTCCTCGCGCACTTCCAGCACCAGTTCGTCGTGCACCTGGAGGATCACCCGGGCATCGAGGCCGCTTTCCTGCAGCCAGTTATCCACAGCGACCATGGCGCGCTTCATGATGTCCGCCGCGGTGCCCTGCATCGGCGCGTTGATCGCGGTGCGCTCGGCGGCCTTGCGCATGGCACCGTTCTTCGAATGGATCTCCGGCAGGTACAGGCGACGGCCGAACAGGGTTTCGACGAAGCCCTGCTCCGCGGCCTGGGCGCGGGTCCGTTCCATGTACGCCAGGACGCCGGGGTAGCGGGCGAAGTAACGGTCGATGTAGGCCTGGGCCTCCTTGCGCTCGACGCCGATCTGCTTGGCCAGGCCGAAGGCGCTCATGCCGTAGATCAATCCGAAGTTGATCGCCTTGGCGCTGCGTCGCTGGTCGCCGTTGACGTCTTCCAGCGGCACGCCGAAGACTTCCGCCGCGGTGGCGCGGTGTACGTCCAGGTCGTGGCGGAAGGCATCCAGCAGGCCATCGTCCTTGGCCAGGTGGGCCATGATCCGCAGCTCGATCTGCGAGTAGTCCGCGGCCAATAGCTTGTAGCCCTGCGGCGCGACGAACGCCTGGCGGATGCGCCGGCCCTCCGCGGTACGGATCGGGATGTTCTGCAGGTTCGGGTCGCTCGACGACAGCCGCCCGGTAGCCGCCACCGCCTGGTGGTATGAGGTATGGATGCGTCCGGTACGCAGGTTGATCTGCTCGGGCAGGCGGTCGGTGTAGGTGCTCTTGAGCTTGCTCATGGAGCGGTACTGCATGATCACCTTGGGCAGCTCGAAGTCCTGCTCGGCCAGTTCGGCGAGCACTGCCTCGGCGGTGGACGGCTGGCCGGTCGCGGTCTTGCTCAGAACCGGCAGGCCGAGCTTGTCGTAGAGGATCGCGCCGAGCTGCTTGGGCGAGCCGAGGTTGAATTCCTGCCCTGCCAGGTCGTATGCCTGGCGCTCCAGGGCGACCATCTTCTCGCCCAGTTCGCGGCTCTGGATGCCCAGCAGGTTGGCGTCGACCAGCGCGCCGTTGCGCTCGATCCGCGCCAGCACCGGTACCAGCGGCATCTCGATGTCGGTCAGGACCCTGGCCAGGGACGGGATCGCCTCCAGCTTCTGCCACAGGGCCTGGTGCAGGCGCAGGGTCACGTCGGCGTCCTCCGCCGCATAGGGCCCGGCCTGTTCGATGGCGATCTGGTCGAAGGTCAGTTGCTTGGCGCCCTTGCCGGCGATGTCCTCGAAACGGATGGTGCTGTGGCCGAGGTACTTCAGGGCCAGGCTGTCCATGTCGTGGCGAGTGGCGGTGGAGTCCAGCACATAGGACTCGAGCATGGTGTCGTAGGCTACGCCCCGCAGCGCGATGGGGGTGCTGGCATTGGCCAGGACATTGATGTCGTACTTGGCATGCTGGCCGACCTTGAGCTTCTTCGGATCCTCCAGCAGCGGTTTCAACGCACGCAGCACCGCGTCACGGTCCAGTTGCTCGGGAACGCCCATGTAGCTGTGGGCCAGCGGCACGTAGGCGGCCTCGCCCTCCTTCACGGCGAAGGACACCCCCACCACCTGCGCCTGCTGGGCGTCGATGCTGGTGGTCTCGGTATCGAAGGCGATCAGCTCGGCCTCCTCCAGCTTCTTCAGCCAGGCGTCGAACCCGGCCTGGTCGAGCACCACGTCGTAGTCGACCTCGGCCTGGATAGGCGTTTCCGCCTCGCCGTTCTCGCCGGCCTCCTTGGCCTCGCGCAGGAGGTCGTCCAGCCAGTTCTTGAACTCCAGCTCGCGGTACAGGGCGATCAGCGCTTCGCGCTGCGGCTCGCCGGGATACAGCTTGTCGATCTCCACGTCCAGTTCGACGTCGGTCTTGATGGTCGCCAACTGATAGGACAGGAACGCCTGCTCGCGATTTTCCTCGAGCTTCGCCGGCAAACCCTTGGCGCCGCGGATCGGTAGCTCGGGCACCTTGTCCAGGCTGGCGTAGAGCACCTCCAGGCCGCCACCGACGCCGGTCAGCAGGCCCAGCGCGGTTTTCTCGCCGACGCCGGGAACGCCGGGGATGTTGTCGACCTTGTCGCCCATCAGGGCGAGGAAATCGATGATCAGCTCAGGACCGACGCCGAATTTCTCTTTCACGCCATCCACGTCGAGGCGGCTACCGGTCATGGTGTTGACCAGCGTAATGTGCCCGTCGACCAGTTGCGCCATGTCCTTGTCGCCGGTGGAAATCACCACCGGGCGGTCAGCCGCGGCGCTGCTGCGCGCCAGGGTGCCGATCACGTCGTCGGCCTCGACCCCCTCCACGCACAGCAGCGGCAGGCCGAGGGCGCGGACGCTGGCATGCAGCGGCTCGACCTGGACCCGCAGGTCGTCGGGCATCGACGGCCGGTTGGCCTTGTACTCGGCGAACAGCTCGTCGCGGAAGGTCGGGCCCTTGGCGTCGAAGACCACCGCGAACGGGCTGTCCGGGTACTGCTTGCGCAGGCTCAGGAGCATGTTCAGCACGCCCTTCACCGCACCGGTGGGCTTGCCGGTCGAGGTGGTCAGCGGCGGCAGGGCATGGAAGGCGCGGTACAGGTACGAGGAACCGTCCACCAGGACGAGGGGCGCTTGGCTCATGAGGGGAATCAACCTTTTCCGGAGACCAGGGCGTGTAGAATGAACCCTGGACGATTCGATAAAGGAGCAAGGTTACCATGCGTACGCTGAACCGCTTGATGCTCGCCGGACTGCTGGCGTTCGCCCCGCTCGTCGCGATGGCGGCGGACGACGACGCGCCTTCCGGCGAGCCCGACGTAACCATCCGCCAGGAGGGCGACAAGACCATCCAGGAATACCGCGTGAATGGCTTCCTCTACGCCATCAAGGTGGTTCCCAAGCATGGCAAACCCTATTTCCTGGTCCGCGCTGACGGCAGCGATGGCAACTTCATTCGCTCCGACCAGCCGGACAAGCTGATTCCACAATGGGAGATCTTCAGCTGGTGATGTGCATTTCCAACCTGGCGAGGCCGCGCTGACATGTCGGTGTTCACCCCACTCGAACGCTCGACCCTGGAAGCCTTCCTCGCCCCCTACGACCTGGGCCGCCTGCGGGATTTCCGTGGCATCGCCGAAGGCTCCGAGAACAGCAACTTCTTCGTCAGCCTGGAACACGGCGAGTTCGTCCTGACCCTGGTCGAGCGCGGGCCGGTGCAGGACCTGCCGTTCTTCATCGAACTGCTCGACGTGCTCCACGAGGACGGCCTGCCGGTGCCCTACGCCCTGCGCACCCGCGACGGCGAGGCCCTGCGCCGTCTCGAAGGCAAGCCGGCGCTGCTGCAACCGCGCCTGGCCGGCCGCCACGAGCGGCAGCCGAACGCCCACCACTGCCAGGAAGTGGGCGATCTGCTCGGCCACCTTCACGCCGCCACCCGCGGGCGCATCCTCGAACGCCCGAGCGACCGTGGCCTGCCCTGGATGCTGGAACAAGGTGCCAACCTCGCCCCGCGACTACCGGAACGGGCCCGCGCCCTGCTCGCCCCGGCCCTGGCGGAGATCGCCGCGCTGGATGCCGAGCGCCCTGCGCTGCCGCGCGCCAACCTGCATGCCGACCTGTTCCGCGACAACGTGCTGTTCGACGGCCCGCACCTGGCCGGTCTGATCGACTTCTACAACGCCTGCTCCGGCTGGATGCTCTACGACCTGGCGATCACCCTGAACGACTGGTGCTCCAATGCCGACGGCAGCCTGGACCCGGACCGCGCCCGCGCCCTGCTCGCCGCCTACGCCAACCGCCGGCCGTTCACCGCGCTGGAAGCCGAGCACTGGCCGAGCATGCTGCGGGTCGCCTGCGTGCGCTTCTGGCTGTCGCGACTGATCGCCGCCGAGGCGTTCGCCGGACAGGACGTGCTGATCCATGATCCGGCGGAGTTCGAGATGCGCCTGGCGCAACGGCAGAACGTGGAGATTCATTTGCCGTTTGCGTTGTAGGTAGGAACCGCAGGAGTACGGCCGTCCTGCGGCCGCTCCCCCTTCAAAACCCATGCGGTTTGGCGTCTTGGGTGAGGCCGAGTTGACATCCTGTCGAGGCTTCGTCGTTCAGCCCACCCCCGGCCCGGCCATCCTGGCCGGTCGTTCGCCCTTCAAAACGCATGCGGTTCGGCGTCTTGGGGTGAGGCCGAGCCGACATCCTGTCGAGGCCTCGTCGTTCAGCCCACCCCCGGCCCGGCCATCCTGGCCGGTCGTTCGCATTGAAAAACGCATGCGGTTCGGCGTCTTGGGGTGAGGCCGAGCCGACATCCTGTCGAGGCTTCGTCGTTCAGCCCACCCCCGGCCCGGCCATCCTGGCCGGTCGTTCGCATTGAAAAACGCATGCGGTTCGGCGTCTTGGGGTGAGGCCGAGCCGACATCCTGTCGAGGCCTCGTCGTTCAGCCCACCCCCTGCCCGGCCATCCTGGCCGGTCGTTCGCCCTTCAAAACGCATGCGGTTCGGCGTCTTGGGTAAGGCCGAGCTGACATCCTGTCGAGGCTTCGTCGTTCAGCCCACCCCCGGCCCGGCCATCCTGGCCGGTCGTTCGCATTGAAAAACGCATGCGTTTTTCAAGTGCTCACCCACATTTCGAGTGTCCGCAGTTGAGGCAGGTGGCGCAGCCGTCCATCTGTACCACCGCCATGCTGTTGCACTTGCCGCACAGTTGCGCGCCGGCGGGGAAGCCTTCGCCCGGCTCGACCTTGCTGGTGCCCTGGGCGGCCTCGTAGGCGGCGCGTTTTTCCGCGAGGAAAAGACGCTGTTCCTCGTCCAGTTCAGGGCCACGCAACAGGCCGATGGCCGTCAGGTGGCGCTCCAGCACGCCGCCGATCTCGGCGACGATGGAAGGCATGTAGATGCCGCCTTTCTTCAGGTAGCCCCCGCGCGGGTCGAATACCGCCTTGAGTTCCTCGACAAGGAAGGTACAGTCGCCGCCCTTGCGGAAAACCGCGGACATGATGCGGGTAAGTGCGACGATCCACTGGAAATGATCCATGTTCTTCGAGTTGATGAAGATCTCGAAGGGACGCCGCTGCTCGTGCGCCGTGCCCGCGTTGAGGACCATGTCGTTGATGGTCACGTAGAGCGCGTGCTCGAACAGCGGCGACTTGATCTTGTAGGTGGCGCCGATCAGGGTATCCGGGCGCTCCAGGGTCTCGTCCATCTGCACCACCGACGCGGCTTCCGCGGCGGCGGCAAGGGCCTGCTCCTCGGCTTCGTTGACGACCTTGAAGCCCTTGATCTTCTGCGTGATCTTGACTGCTGACATATCGATTCCCCCGGCCTCAGTACTTGCCGTAATAGCCTTCTTTCAAGGCGTCGAAGAGGTTGGCGGCGGTATGGATCTCACCGTCGTACTCGACCTGCTCGTTGCCCTTGAACTCCACCACGCTGCCGTCCTCCAGTTCGAAGCGGTAGCGGGTCTTCTCCAGGTCGGACTCCTTGACCAGCACGCCCTGGAACGCCTCGGGATTGAAGCGGAAGGTGGTGCAGCCCTTGAGTCCCTGGTGCCAGGCGTAGCGGTAGATGTCCTTGAAGTCCTCGAACGGGTAGTCGGTGGGCACGTTGGCGGTCTTGGAGATCGACGAATCGCCCCACTTCTGCGCCGCCGCCTGGATGTCCACGTGCTGCGCCGGGGTGACGCTGTCGGCGGTGATGAAGTAGTCCGGCAGGCGTCGCGCCGGGTCGTCGCTGTCCGGCAGGGCCTGGGCGTTGACCAGGGTCCGGTAGGCCAGCAGCTCGTAGCTGTAGACCTCGACCTTTTCCTTGGTCTTGCGGCCTTCGCGGATCAGGTTGCGCGAATAATGGTGGGCGAAGCTCGGCTCGATGCCGTTGGAGGCATTGTTGGCCAGGCTCAGGCTGATGGTCCCGGTCGGCGCGATGGAGCTGTGGTGGGTGAAGCGCGCGCCGGTTTCAGCCAACGCCTCGATCAGTTCCGGAGCATGTTCGGCGACCCGTTGCATGTAGCGGGAATACTTGGCGTGAAGCACGCTGCCGCGGATGCGGTCGCCGGCCTTATAGCCATCGGCGGCCATTTCCGGACGCTTGCGAAGCATTTCCGCGGTGACTTCGTAGTCCTGCGCCAGGATCGGCGCCGGGCCCTTCTCCCTGGCCAGCTCCAGGGCCACTTCCCAGCCCACCAGGGCCATTTCCCGCGCCACTTCCTCGGTGAATACGCAGGCCTCGGGACTGCCGTAGCGCAGCTTGAGCAGGGTCAGGGTCGAGCCCAGGCCGAGGAAGCCCATGCCATGCCGGCGCTTGCCAAGGATTTCCTGGCGTTGCTGTTCCAGCGGCAGGCCGTTGATTTCCACCACGTTGTCGAGCATCCGGGTAAACACCCGCACCACTTCGCGGAAACGGTCCCAGTCGAAGCGCGCCTCGTCGCCAAATGGCTGCTCGACGAAGCAGGTGAGGTTGACCGAGCCGAGCAGACACGAGCCGTACGGCGGCAGAGGCTGCTCGCCGCAGGGGTTGGTGGCGCGGATCGCCTCGCACCACCAGTTGTTGTTCAGTTCGTTGACCCGGTCGATGAGGATGAAGCCCGGCTCCGCATAGTCGTAGGTGGAGACCATGATCATGTCCCACAGGTGGCGGGCGCGGACCTGGCCGTAGACCTTGCAGGCAACCAGCCCGTCGGCGCGCTGGACGTAGTCGTCCTGGATCGGCCATTCGCGCCAGACCACCGCGTTGGGGTCGTCGAGGTCGATCTCGTCGCGCTCCTTCACGTGCACCGGGAATACCAGCGGCCAGTCGGCGTCCTGTTCCACCGCCTGCATGAACTGGTCGGTGATCAGCAGGCTCAGGTTGAACTGGCGCAAGCGCCCGTCCTCGCGCTTGGCGCGGATGAATTCGCGGACGTCCGGGTGGCTGACATCGAAGGTGCCCATCTGCGCGCCGCGGCGGCCGCCGGCGGAGCTGACGGTGAAGCACATCTTGTCGTAGATGTCCATGAACGACAGCGGCCCGCTGGTGTAGGCACCGGCACCGGAAACGTAGGCGCCGCGCGGGCGCAGGGTGCTGAACTCATAGCCGATGCCGCAGCCGGCCTTGAGCGTCAGGCCGGCCTCGTGGACTTTCTCGAGGATGTTGTCCATGGAGTCCTGGATGGTCCCGGACACCGTGCAGTTGATGGTCGAGGTGGCCGGCTTGTGCCCCAGGGCGCCGGCATTGGAAATGATCCGGCCGGCCGGGATGGCGCCGTTGCGCAGGGCCCAGAGGAAGCGCCCGTACCAGTGTTCGCGGGAGGCCTTGTCCTCGACATCGGCAAGGGCGCGGGCGACGCGTTGCCAGGTACCGTCGACGCTGGCATCCACCGGCGTACCGTCCTTGCTCTTGAGCCGGTACTTCTTGTCCCAGATATCCTGCGACGCGTCCTGCAGGGCGATGGTCCCGCGTTCGGTGCGGGGACTGCGTGCGTCTGTCTTGGCCATCCGCTGATTAACCTCCCGATGGTTGTTGGGGCGTCCGAAGCCGGCCACCGTACGCAACATCTAGTTATCCGTACCTGACGGGAATCAATATCTTGTGTCAGGCAGCAACAGACAACCTTAGTCATCGGGACGCCGCGCGCAAGAGGGCGCGGCCATCAGTCACGGGTTTTCAGAGCTTTTCCAGACAGCCGGCAAATTCGCCTGCCAGGTTGTTCAGAAGATTCTCATAGCCGTTGGCGTCCACGCTCACGTTCACGCCCAGGTCGTCCAGTTCGGCCAGGCGCACCGGCAGGCCTTCGCTGAGGGTGTCGGCCAGCCGCGGTCGAAGCGGCGGCTCGCTGAAGATGCAGGCCGGACCGGCGGCCTTCAGCTGGGCGCGCATGGCGGCGACATGGCGTGCTCCCGGCTGGACCTCCGCGGATACCGCGAACACGCCGGTATGGCGCAGCCCATAGGCTTCCTCGAAATAATCGAAGGCTTCGTGGAAGACGAAGAAAGGCTTGCCGGCAAGCTTGCCCAGGCGTTCGCGGAGTTTCCCGTCGAGCCCGCCGAGGCGCTCCTCGAAGGCCTTCAGGTTGGCCCGGTAGCGCCCGGCGTTGGCCGGGTCGACCTGGGCCAGGTCCTCGGCCATCCGCGCGGCGATGGTGCGGGCGTTGGCCGGCAACAGCCAGAGGTGGGCGTCGAGCATGCCGGGACGATGGTCATGGTCGTGCTCGTCGTGCCCGGCATGCTCCTCTTCCTCGAAATTGACGAACTTGCGCAGGTGCATGCCCGGCAGGTCCTGCACCGCGACGCTGGTGCCCTGGCGGCCGGCGAGCACCTTGGGCAGGAAGTTCTCCAGGTCCGGGCCGATCCAGTAGAACAATTGCACCTCGCGCAGCCGCCGTACGTCGGAAGGACGCAGGGCGTACTGGTGTGGCGAGGCGCCCGGCGGCAGCAGTACGTCCGGCTGGCCGACGCCGTCCTGGATGGCCGCGGCGACCAGTTGCAGCGGTTTGATGCTGGTCAGCACGCTGACCTCGGCGCGCGCCGGCGAAGCCAGCAGGAACAGGGCGAAGCAGGCGGACAGCAGGGCAAAGGGACGCAGGGTCACGGCGGCACTCACATGAAAGGTGGTTAGCGGGTAATATAATAACGTCTCTACCCTCGAGCGTCGCAGCCCATGTACAAGATTGCGCCCAAGACCCCGCTGGCCTGCCAGCCCCATGACCACAGCCAGTGCGTCAGCACCGCGCTGGCCGAGGCCGATGCGCTGTGCGCGCGCCAGGGCGTGCGCCTGACCGAACTGCGGCGGCGCGTGCTGGAACTGGTCTGGCAGAGCCACAAGCCGCTGGGGGCCTACGATATCCTCGCGGTGCTCAGCGAAACCGACGGCCGCCGCGCCGCGCCGCCGACCGTCTACCGCGCGCTGGACTTCCTCCAGGAGAACGGCCTGGTGCACCGCATCGCCTCGCTCAACGCATTCGTCGGCTGCAACAACCCGGAGCACAGCCACCAGGGCCAGTTCCTCATCTGCCGCACCTGCCACACCGCGATCGAGCTGGAACAGCCGGATATCAGCCGGGCCATCGTCGCCGGAGCGAACAGCGTCGGCTTCGCCGTTGAAAGCCAGACCGTCGAGGTGGTCGGCCTCTGCGGCACCTGCCGGGACCAGAAGGACGCCTGATGGACAACGCGCTGGTGCGGCTGACCCAGGTCGGCGTGTCCTTCAACGGCCAGGCGGTGCTGAGCGATGTCGACCTGGCCATCGAGCCCGGCCAGATCGTCACCCTGATCGGCCCCAACGGCGCCGGCAAGACCACCCTGGTACGCAGCGTGCTCGGCCTGCTCAAGCCGCACGTCGGCGAGGTCTGGCGACGGCCGCGGCTGACCATTGGCTACATGCCGCAGAAACTCCACGTCGACGCCACCCTGCCGCTCAGCGTACTGCGCTTCCTCCGCCTGGTACCCGGGGTCAGGCGCGAGCAGGCGCTGGCGGCGTTGCGCGAGGTCGGCGCGTCGCACGTGCTGGAGCGACCGCTGCAAAGCATTTCCGGCGGCGAACTGCAACGCGTGCTGCTGGCCCGCGCTCTGCTGCGCAAGCCCGAGCTACTGGTGCTCGACGAGCCGGTGCAGGGCGTCGACGTCGCCGGCCAGGCCGAACTCTACCGCCTCATCGGCAAACTGCGCGACCGCTACGGCTGCGGTGTGCTGATGGTCTCCCACGACCTGCACCTGGTGATGAGTGCCACCGACCAGGTGGTCTGCCTGAACCGCCATGTCTGCTGCTCAGGGCACCCCGAGCAGGTCAGCGGCGACCCGGCCTTCGTCGAGCTGTTCGGCCAGGACGCTCGCAGCCTGGCGATCTACCACCACCATCACGACCACGCCCACGACCTCCACGGCGAGGTGGTCAAGGCCGGTCCCGGCGCCTTGCCTCCAGGCACCCGCTTCACTCCTGTCCACAAGCACGGCCCCGACTGCAACCATGGCTGACTTCCTGCTCAACGCCCTCCTCGCCGGCCTCGCCCTGGCCCTGGTGGCTGGCCCCCTGGGCTCCTTCGTGGTCTGGCGGCGGATGGCCTATTTCGGCGATACCCTGTCCCACGCCGCACTGCTCGGGGTAGCCCTGGGTTTCCTCCTCGATGTCAGCCCGACCCTGGCTGTGACCGTCGGCTGCGTGCTGCTCGCGGTGCTGCTGGTGACCCTGCAGCAGCGCCAGCCGCTGGCCGCCGACACCCTGCTGGGCATCCTCGCCCACAGCACCCTGTCGCTGGGCCTGGTCACCCTGAGCTTCATGAAGGAAGTGCGGGTCGACCTGATGGCTTACCTGTTCGGCGATCTGCTGGCGGTGAGCGCCAGCGACCTGCTGTGGATAATCGCCGGCAGCGCGCTGGTCCTGGCACTGATCTGCTTCCTCTGGCGGCCGCTGCTGGCGATCACCGTGCACGAGGAACTGGCGAAGGTGGAAGGCCTGCCGGTCGGAGCGATCCGCCTGGCGCTGATGTTGCTGATCGCCATCGTCATCGCCGTGGCGATGAAGATCGTCGGCGTACTGCTGATCACCTCGCTGCTGATCATTCCCGCCGCCGCCGCCCAGCGCCATGCCCGCAGTCCCGAGCAGATGGCGGTCGGTGCCAGCCTGCTGGGACTGGTCGCGGTGTGCGCCGGCCTGGCCCTGTCCTGGTTCAAGGATACCCCCGCCGGCCCCTCGATCGTGGTCAGCGCCGCCGGCCTGTTCCTGCTGAGTTTTGTCCTGCCCCGCCGCACGGTGTAGAATCTGGCGATTTTTTGACCAAACGAGAACCCGCAGGAATGATGTCGTCCTTCTTTCGCCTGCTGTCCATCCTGGCGGCGGCGCTGCTGGTCAGCGCCTGCCAGGGCAATGCGTCGTCGCAACCGACGCCGGTGGTCGCGCCCCAGGCGCAGCCCGCCGATCCCTATGCCGAACTGCAGGAAACCCTGGCCGCCGGCAAGCTCGAACAGGCCGAGCAACAATGGCTGGCCCTGCGCAGCGCAGCCGCCGGCGACGAGCGCGTCGAAGCATTCCGCCGCCAGTTGGCCGAGGCCTACATGCAGCGCGGGGAAACCGCGCTGCGCCAAGGAGACCTCAACACCGCCACCAGTGCCCTCGGCCATGCCCGCGGACTGATGCCCAAAGCGCCGGCGCTGACCGCCGGGCTGGACGGTGCGATCAACCGCGCCAAGGTCGATCCCGCCCGCGCCGAGCAGGCCCGACGCATGCAGCAGGCGGCCCAGCAGCAGATGCAGCAGATCATCCAGACGCCGCCCGACGGCGAACTGAAGCCGCTGCCCGGCGCTCCCCACCTGATCGATCCGCAAGCGGCCAGCAGCGCCGTGCCCCTGCCGATGCTCGACGGCACCGGCCAGGGCGGGCTCGGTGCGGTGCTCGATGCGGTGGCCGCGGATGTCGTCGCCTACCGTTGCAGGGTGCATATCGAAGTGCGCCGGGACAGCGACTATCCGCTGGTTTCCGACCAGCTCCTGGCGCGGGTGAAGAAGCTCTCACCCGATTTCGACCTGCATCTCAGCCATGTCGTACAGGCCGACAAGCCGACCCGATTGATACTTACCCCCCGGAATTGAGGCCGGTCCAGCCCCGGCCGCAGCAGAAAGCGCTTGTCGGGAGCGAGCCAGACGCTTATTCCATTTCAATGTTTTTTCATCACCAATAAATATTAATAATGCATAAGAAAGCAAGGTAAAATGCTCGGTTTAGCTGACCGCCCATGCTTCCCGCCAAGCCCGTGCTCCAGCCGTAACAGCATCGCCGCACCCACAAGGTTCGCCCAGTGATCGAATTCCACGACGTCCACAAGACCTATCGAGTTGCCGGTCGGGAAATCCCCGCCTTGCAACCGACCCGCCTGAACATCCAGGCCGGGCAGATTTTCGGCCTGATCGGCCATTCCGGTGCCGGCAAGAGCACCCTGCTGCGCCTGATCAACCGCCTCGAGGAGCCCAGCGGCGGCCGCATCCTGGTCGAGGGCGAAGACGTCACCGCCCTCGACGCCGAAGGCCTACGCCGTTTCCGCCAGCGCGTCGGGATGATCTTCCAGCACTTCAACCTGCTGTCCTCGAAGACCGTCGCCGACAACATCGCCATGCCCCTGCGCCTGGCCGGCGGCTTCAGCCGTGCCGAAGTCGATGCACGGGTTTCCGAGCTGCTCGCGCGGGTCGGCCTGTCCGACCACGCGCGCAAGTATCCGGCCCAGCTCTCCGGCGGACAGAAACAGCGCGTCGGCATCGCTCGCGCCCTGGCCTGCCGGCCGAGCATCCTGCTCTGCGACGAGGCCACCAGCGCCCTCGATCCGCAGACCACCGCCTCGGTCCTGCAACTGCTGGCGGAAATCAATCGCGAGCTGAAGCTGACCATCGTCCTCATCACCCACGAGATGGACGTGATCCGTCGTGTCTGCGACCAGGTCGCGGTCATGGACGGCGGCGCCATCGTCGAGCAGGGCGATGTCGCCGATGTCTTCCTCCATCCGCAGCACCCGACCACCCGCCGCTTCGTGTTCGAGGCCGAACGGGTCGACGAAGACGAGCGTCACGACGATTTCGCCCACGTGCCGGGTCTCATCCTGCGCCTGACCTTCCGCGGCGAAGCCACCTATGCGCCACTGCTGGGCACCGTGGCTCGGCAGACCGGGGTCGACTACAGCATCCTTTCCGGACGCATCGACCGCATCAAGGACACGCCCTACGGCCAGTTGACCCTGGCCCTGGTCGGCGGTGACCTGGAAGCCGCCATGAGCCAGTTGAACGCCGCTGACGTACATGTGGAGGTACTGCGCTGATGGACTTCTTCGAAACCATGAGCTTCGCCAACATCGACTGGTACGAAATCTGGCTGGCCAGCGTCGACACCTTCTGGATGCTCGGCGGTTCGCTGCTGTTCACGGTGGTCCTCGGCCTGCCCCTCGGCGTCCTGCTGTTCCTTACCGGGCCACGGCAGATGTTCGAGCAGAAGGCGGTCTACACCCTGCTCTCGCTAGTGGTGAACATCCTCCGTTCGCTGCCGTTCATCATCCTGCTGATCGTGATGATCCCGCTGACCGTACTGATCACCGGTACCTCGCTGGGCGTCGCCGGGGCCATCCCGCCGCTGGTGGTGGGCGCCACGCCGTTCTTCGCGCGCCTGGTGGAAACCGCGCTGCGCGAGGTCGACAAGGGCATCATCGAGGCAACCCAGGCGATGGGCGCCAGCACCCGGCAGATCATCTGGAACGCCCTGCTGCCGGAAGCCCGGCCGGGCATCATCGCCGCCATCACCGTCACCGCCATCACCCTGGTCTCGTACACCGCGATGGCCGGAGTGGTCGGCGCCGGCGGGCTGGGCGACCTGGCGATCCGCTTCGGCTATCAGCGCTTCCAGACCGACGTGATGGTGGTCACCGTGGTGATGCTGCTGATCCTCGTCCAGATTCTGCAAACCGTGGGCGACAAGCTGGTGGTGCACTTCTCGCGCAAGTAAGCTTGCCGGCCAAGCCCAAAACCCTGAGCGCCGCGGTTATCCACAGCCGCCAGGAACACCTCGAAAGGAGTTGAAGATGAAAAAACTGCTTGCTGCTTTCTCCGCTGTCGCGGCGCTCGGCCTCACCGCCGCCCAGGCCGCCGAGTCCCTCACCGTCGCGGCCACCCCGGTGCCGCACGCGGAGATCCTCAACGTGGTCAAGCCGCTGCTGGCCAAGGAAGGCGTGGACCTGAAGATCAAGGAGTTCACCGACTACGTGCAGCCGAACGTGCAGGTCTCGGAAAAGCGCCTGGACGCCAACTTCTTCCAGCACCAGCCGTACCTCGATGAGTTCAACAAGGCCAAGGGCACCGACCTGGTCGCCGTGACCGGCGTACACATCGAGCCGCTGGGCGCCTACTCGAGCAAGTACAAGAAGCTCGACGAACTGCCTTCCGGCGCTACCGTGGTGATCCCCAACGACGCCACCAACGGCGGCCGCGCCCTGCTCCTGCTGGACAAGGCCGGGGTGATCAAGCTCAAGGACAACAAGAGCATCACCGCCACGCCGAAGGACATCGTCGACAATCCGAAGAACATCAAGATCCGCGAACTGGAAGCCGCGACCCTGCCGCGCGTGCTGACCCAGGTCGACATGGCGCTGATCAATACCAACTACGCCCTGGAAGCCAAGCTGAACCCGACCAAGGATGCGCTGGCCATCGAAGGCAGCGACTCGCCCTACGTGAACATCCTGGTCGCGCGGCCGGACAACAAGGACAGCGACGCCATGCAGAAGCTGGCCAAGGCCCTGCACAGCGCCGAGGTCAAGCAGTTCATCCAGGAGAAATACAAAGGCGCGGTGGTGCCGGCGTTCTGAGCCAAGCCGCGTAACCGCCCCTGGAAAAAGCCCGGTCTTCGACCGGGCTTTTTCGTTTCCGGCCCGGCCGCACGTCTGCCTGCCGTGCCACGACAGCGGTCATTCGGTCGTTTGCGGAGAATGTAGTGAAAAAAACATTCCGTCACATATTGAACAATCTGAAAAACTCACTACACAATCGACCCACCTTCGAGGATGCCCCATGCAAGAACTAAAACAACGCCTGGCCTCCCCGCCCGCCGAACTGACGCCCGCGGAGCGCAAGGTGGTGCGTGCCCTGCTCGATGACTACCCGCGCCTCGGCCTCGGTCCGATGACGCGCCTGGCCCGGCACGCCGGAGTCAGCGACCCGACGATCATGCGCCTGGTGAAAAAGCTCGGCTTCGCCGGCTACGGCGACTTCCAGGAAGCGCTGCTGGCCGACGTCGACGACCGCCTGCGCTCGCCGCGCACCCTGCTCGCCGAACGCCGCGAGCGGATGGGCCGCGACGACACCTGGGCGCGCTACCTCGACCAGGCTGGCCAGAGCCTGCAACAGACCCTCGGCCTGACCCGCCCCGATGACATCCAGCGCCTCGCCGACTGGCTGCTCGACAGCCGCCTGCGCGTGCACTGCCACGGCGGACGCTTCAGCCGTTTCCTCGCCGGCTACCTGGTCACCCATCTGCGCCTGCTGCGCCCGCAATGCCGATTACTCGACGACGGCGCCCTGCTCCCCGACCAGCTCTACGACCTCGGCCGCCAGGACCTGCTGGTCCTGTTCGACTATCGCCGCTACCAGAGCCAGGCCCAGCACGTGGCCCAGGCCGCCAAGGCACGCGGCACACGGCTGGTGCTGTTCACCGACATCTACGCCTCGCCGCTGCGCGAACACGCCGACCTGATCGTCAGTTCGCCAGTGGAATCCGCCTCGCCCTTCGACTCGCTGGTGCCGGCCATGGCCCAGGTCGAGGCACTGGTTGCGACCCTGGTGGCGCGCATGGGCGCGCCGCTCGACGAACGCCTGGAGGGCATCGACCAGCTCCGCAACGCGTTCAGCAGTCATCTTCTGGAGGAATGACCCGATGTTCAGCCTGCCCCACCACTCGCCGCGCGACCTGCCGTTCGGCCGCCGGCAGACCGCCATCCTGTTCGTCGACATGCAGCGCGCCTGGGTCGAGCCGGGGCGCGACCCGCACGTCGATCCGCAGGCGGCCGGCTACTTCTACGAGCGCGTGCAGAACCAGGTGATCCCCAACCAGCAGCGCCTGCTCGGGGCCATGCGCGCAGTGGACGAGAACGTCCTGCACACCGTCATCGAGAGCCTCACCGCCGATGGTCGCGACCGCTCGCTGGATCACAAGCTGTCGGAGATGCACCTGCCCAAGGGCAGCCCGGACGCCAGGGTGATCGACGCCCTGGAGCCGACCGCCAACGAGATCGTGCTGCCGAAGACCTCTTCCGGCGTTTTCAACTCCACCGCCATCGACTACGTACTGCGCAACCTCGGCACCCGCCACCTGATCGTCTGCGGGGTGGTCACCGACCAGTGCGTGGACATGGCCGTGCGCGATGCCGCCGACCGCGGCTACCTGGTCACCCTGGTCGAGGATGCCTGTGCCACCCATACCCCGGAACGCCACCAGGCCTGCCTGGAAGCGATCAAGGGCTACTGCTGGATCAGCGACACCGAGACCGTCCTGCAACGCATCGCCGCCCTCGGCCGGAGCAACCTGTGAACCGCCTGCAGCCGGTACGCCTGGTCAGCTTCGTCACCACCGACCTGGCCGGCATCACCCGCGGGCGCTCGCTGCCCCTGGCGACCCTGGAAGAGCAACTGGCCAGCGGTTGCGGCTGGGTACCGGCGAACAGTTCGCTGACCCCGCAGGACCTGATCGACGAGAGCAGCCCCTGGGGCAGCCACGGCGACCTGCGCCTGCTGCCCGACCCGAACAGCCGGGTGCGCGTCGAGCAGGGTCCCGACGCCGCTGCGCCGGCGCTCGACTACCTGCACGGCAACCTGGTGGAAACCGACGGCACGCCGTGGCCGGCCTGCCCGCGCGGCCTGCTGCTGGCCGAGGTGGAGCGCTATCGCGACAGCGGCCTGCAGGTCATCGCGGCGTTCGAACACGAATTCAGCCTGCTCGGCCTGCCCGGCGAGCGTCCGGCCGCGGCGTTTTCGCTGCAGGCCCAGCGTGCCGCCGGGCAGTTCCCCGGCTGGCTGGTCAGCGCCCTGGCCCAGGCCGGCACCGAGCCGGAGATGTTCCTCCCCGAATACGGCCAGCGCCAGTACGAGGTCACCTGCCGCCCGGCGCAGGGCGTGGCCGCCGCCGACCGCGCGGTGAACGTCCGCGAGGTCACTCGCGAAGTGGCGCGGCAGATGGGCCTGCGTACCTGCTTCGCACCGCTGCCGGCACCCGGCGCGGTGACCAACGGGGTACACCTGCACCTGAGCCTGCAACATGCCGACGGCAGCCCGCTGCTATACGAGCCCGGTCGACCCAACGATCTCTCCGAACTCGGCGAGCACTGGGCCGCCGGCGTGCTCGCGCACCTGCCAGCGCTGTGCGCGCTGACCGCGCCTACCGCCGCCTCCTACCTGCGCCTGAAACCCCACCACTGGAGCGCCGCCTACGCCTGCCTGGGACTGCGCAACCGCGAAGCGGCGCTGCGCATCTGCCCGGTGGTGAGCGTCGGCGGCAAGCCGCTGGGCAAGCAGTACAACCTGGAATTCCGGCCGATGGACGCCACTGCCTGTCCGCACCTGGCGATGGCCGCGGTGCTGATCGCCGGCCGCCTGGGCATCGAACGACGCCTGCCGCTGCGCGCCCTGGCCGATGTCGATCCGCACGGCCTCAGCGACGAAGAGCGCCAGGCCCGCGGCATCCAGGCCCTGCCGGCGACCCTCGGCGATGCGCTCGACTGCCTGCAGCGCGACGAGACGCTCTGCGCCGAGCTGCCAAAGCCGCTGCTGGACACTTACCTCGCCATGAAGCGCCACGAACTGGCACTGACGGCGGGCCTTTCCGACGACGACCTGTGCCGCCACTATGCCGAGCTTTACTGACAACCCCGAACTCGGCATCTACCAGCTGCCACCCTACCGCCTGCTCAACCCCGAAGGGCGCAGCCCGGTGGTCCTGGTCTGCGAGCACGCCAGCCGGCACATCCCGCTGGAGTTGCAGCGCCTCGGCCTGGACCAGGCCGCGGCGGAAGAACACATCGCCTGGGATATCGGCGCCCTGGCGCTGGCCGAAGAGCTTTCCCGGCGGCTCGACGCGCCATTGCTGGCGGCCGGCTACTCGCGCCTGCTGATCGACCTGAACCGACCGCTGGAGGCACCCGACAGCATTCCGCCGCACAGCGAGATCTACCCGGTTCCCGGCAACCGCGAGCTGTCCGAGACGGTGCGCCGCTATCGCCAGGATTGCCTGTTCCATCCGTTCCACCAGCGCCTGACGCAACTGCTCGGCGAGCGCCAGGCCGCCGGCGTGCCGACCCGCGTGGTCGGCGTGCACAGTTTTACCCCGGTGTACCACGGCAGACCCCGCCCGCTGGTTGCCGGGGTGCTTTATCGCAACGCCGGCGCCTACGCCGGGCGCATCCTCGACGGTTTGCGCCGGCACGGCCTGGAAGTCGCCGGCAACCAGCCCTATGCGATCGACCCGGCGGAAGACACTACCGTTCCGGTGCATGGCGACGCACGCGGTCTGGAAGCGGTGCTGCTGGAGATCCGCAACGATGGATTGCGCACGCCGGATGCGGTGAGCGCCTGGGCCGAGCGTCTGTATCCCTGGCTCTGATGCGATGACCGGCGCCGCCGGTCGCCAATAACGAGAAAGAGGCCCGCTTCGCGTGCGGCGCCGATAACGACAATACGCTGCCTTTTCCCGAGGAGCCCGTCATGGCCATCGAACAGTTCGGATACCGGCAACAGCTGCGCCGCAGCCTGTCCCTGAGCGACCTGATCATCTACGGGATGATCTTCATGATCCCCATCGCCCCGTTCGGGGTCTACGGCTGGGTCCATGCCGACGCCCACGGCATGGTGCCGATGGCCTACCTGGTGGGCATGCTGGCGATGCTCTTCACCGCCCTCAGCTACGGAGCCATGGCCAAGGCCTTTCCGATTGCCGGCTCGGTGTATTCCTACGCCCAGCGCGGCATCCACCCCCATGTCGGCTTCATCGCCGGCTGGGTGCTGCTGCTCGACTACCTGCTGATCCCGCCGCTGCTCTACGTGTTCAGCGCGCTGGCGCTGAACCACTTGTTCCCGGCGATCCCCAAGCTGGCCTGGATGCTGCTGTTCCTGGTCTCGGCGACCCTGGTCAACCTGCGCGGCATCACCTTCGCCGCCCGCGCCAACCTGTTGTTCCTGATCGGAGAGCTGGTGGTCCTGGCGATCTTCCTGGTGGTCGGCTACCAGGCGCTGGAAGGCGGCCTGGGCAACGGCCGGCTGACCCTCGAGCCGCTGTATCGCCCGGAGGCCTTCGATCTCGGCCTGGTGATGAAGGCCGCCTCGATCGCCGTACTGTCGTTCCTCGGCTTCGACGCCATCTCCACCCTCGCCGAGGAGGTCAAGGGCGATCCCGCGCGACAGATCGGCCGCGCCGCGCTGATCGCGCTGTTCATCATGGGCGGCATCTTCATCGCGCAGACCTGGCTGGCCACCGACCTCGCCGCCGGGATGAACTTCAAGTCGGCGGACACCGCCTTCTACGAGATCGCCGAAGCGGCCGGTGGCCAGTGGCTGTCGATGCTGACAGCGGTAGCCACCGCGCTGGCCTGGGGTGTCACCGTGTCGATCACCTCGCAGGCAGCGGTCTCGCGCCTGCTCTACTCGATGGCCCGCGACGGCAGGCTGCCGCGCGCGCTGGCCAGGGTCCATCCGCGCTACCAGACGCCGCACGTCAGCCTGTACCTGGTGGCGGTGCTGTCGCTGGGAATCGGCTGGGCCTTCCTCGACGCACCGGACGTGCTCACCTCACTGGTGAACTTCGGTGCCCTCACCGGCTTCTGCCTGCTGCACCTGAGCGTGATCAACCACTACTACCGCCGCCAGCGCTCCGGCCGGTGGTTGCGGCATCTACTGTTCCCGCTGGTGGGCCTGGCGATCATCGCCTACGTGCTGTACAGCATGAGCCTCGACGCACAGTTGCTCGGACTGGCCTGGATCGCGGTGGGGCTGGTCTACCTGGCGTTGCTGCAACGCGGCGGGCGCCAGGCGCCAACGGAGTTGGCCAAGGATCTCTGACGCCTCGCGAGGGCTGCTTCAGGCCGGCTCTTCGCCGACGAAATCGCTGCGGCTGAGGCCATGCCGCAGCATCTTTTCGTTGAGTGTCCGACGCGGCAGTTGCAGCAACTCCATCACCGCCTTGATGTCCCCGCGGCACTGGCCGAGCGCCTGGCGCAGGCACTCCGCCTCGAAGGCTTCCATGCGTTCCGCCAGCCCCGAGGTGAGGCCGCCGCCTTCCTCCGCGTCCCCGCGCTCCAGGCCGAGGACATGACGCTCGGCGGCGTTGGCCAGCTCGCGTACATTGCCCGGCCAGTCGTGGGCCATCAGCCGCGCCAGTTCCGCCGGCGCGGCGGGCTGCGGCTCGCGGCCGAGGCGCTGGCTGGCAACGCTGGCGAAATGTTCGAAGAGCAGCGGGATGTCCTCGCGACGCTCGCGGATCGGCGGCAGGCGCAGCTCGGCGACGTTCAGGCGATACACCAGGTCCTCGCGGAAGCGTCCGGCACGTGCTTCGGCCAGCAGGTCGGGCTTGGTCGCGGCAATCACCCGCAGGTCGACGTGGATGCTCTGGTTCGAGCCGAGCCGCTCCAGTTGCTGCTCCTGCAGGACGCGCAGCAGCTTGACCTGCTGCGCCAACGGCATGCTTTCGATCTCGTCGAGGAACAGGGTGCCGCCATGGGCATGCTCGAGCTTGCCGATGCGCTTGCCCTGCGCGCCGGTGAAGGCGCCGCTCTCATGACCGAACAGCTCGCTCTCGAACAGTTGCTCGGGAATCGCCGCGCAGTTCAGCGCCACGAACGGCTTGTCGGCGCGCGGCCCGAAGTCGTGCAGGCAGCGGGCAACCAGTTCCTTGCCGCTGCCGGTCTCGCCACGGATCAGGACGTTCACCGGGGTCGGCGCCAGGGCCAGAACCTGCCGGCGCAACGCTTCCATCGGCTTGGACACGCCGAGCAGACGCGCATCGACCTGGTCCTTGAGACTGGCCTGCTCCTTCAGGCGCCGGTTCTCCAGCACCAGGCGGCGCTTTTCCAGCGCGCGCCGCAAACTGCCGAGCAGGCGCTCGGGCGTGAAGGGTTTCTCGATGAAGTCGTAGGCACCCTGGCGCATGGCCTCCACCGCCATCGGCACGTCGCCGTGCCCGGTGACCATGATCACCGGCAGGTCGCGATCGACCGCCTGCAGGTTGGCGAGCAGTTGCAGGCCTTCCATGCCGGGCATGCGCACATCGCTGATGACCACCCCGGCGAAGGACTTGTCCAACGCTTCCAGGCATTCCTCGGCGCGCAGGCACAGGCGCACCTCGAAGCCGGACAGCTCCAGCCATTGCTGCACCGCTTCGCGGATCGTCGCTTCGTCGTCGACGAAGATCACCTGGTCGCTCATGTCGTTACGCTCGTGTCATCGGGGGCCGCCGGCAGGATCAGGCTGAACACCGCTCCCGCTTCGGCATTGGCGACCTGCAGGCGGCCGCCGAGTTCGTGGACGATCCCATAGGATACCGCCAGGCCGAGGCCGAGTCCCTCTCCCACCGGCTTGGTGGTGAAGAACGGATCGAAGACGCTGCCCAGGTGCTCGGCGGGAATCCCGCCGCCGTTGTCGGCGACGCTCAGCACCCAGTCGCCACCAAGCCGTTGCAGGGCCAGGCGGATCCATGGCCGCTCCTGGCCGGCAACGGCATCCAGGGCGTTGCGCAGCAGGTTGACCAGCACCTGTTCCAGGCGGATCGCGTCACCCATCACCCAGGCCGGCCAGAGCAGCGCCTGCTCGATCTCCACCCGTTCGGCGCGGATTCGCGGCAGCAACAACTGCTGCGCCTGTTCGACCACGTGACCCAACTCGATACGCTCGCGCAGGCCGCCGGCGCTCTTGCGCGCGAAGGTCTTCAGGTGGCCGGTGAGCGCGGCCATGCGTTCGAGCATCTGGTCGATGCGCGGCAACGCCTGGCGCGCCTCGTCGTGGCGTCCGGCGTCGAGCAGCAGGCGCAGGCTGGCCAGTTGCATGCGCTGGGCGGTGAGCGGCTGGTTGATCTCATGGGCCAGGGCCGCCGACATCTGCCCCAGGGCGGCCAGCTTGGCCGCCTGCACCAGGCCGTCCTGCGCGGTACGCAGGTCGGCGGTGCGCTGCTCGACCAGGCGCTCCAGCTCCTCCCGGCTACGTTGCCGCAGGCGGGCGATACGCCAGCGCTGGTGCAGGAACAAGCCGAGGAAGACCAGCGCCAGCCAGGTGCCGGCGGCGGCCAGGCGCGCGGTGGCGACGTCGTCCTGGATGCTCGCGGTGTCGCGCAGCAAGTGCAGGGTCCAGCCGTCGTTGGGCAGGTCCAGCGATTGCCAGAGGTAGTCCTTCTCGCCGTCGGCGCTTTCCACCCGCGCCAGACGGCTGTCTTCGCCGTAGCTGCGCAAGGTCTGGTGGCGCAGGGGTGTCAGGGGCTGGCGATCGTATTGCCGGGTCTCCGCCAGTTCGAAGCGGTCCACGGTATCCAGCGGTTCCAGTTCGCGGTAGCGCCAACCGGCGTGGTTGGCGAGGAACACGATGCCCTTGGCGTCGCTGGCCAGGACCAGGTCGGGGGTCTGGTTCCACTGCCGTTCCAGATCGGGAAACTCCAGCTTGACCACGATTGCGCCCAGGAAGCTGCCGTCCTCAGCGCGCACCGCGTGGGACAGGAAATAACCGGGAATCCCGCTGATCACCCCGACCGCATAGAAACGTCCGGAGCCTTGGGCGATGGTCTGGCGGAAATAGGGACGGAAACCGTAGTTGTGGCCCACGTAGCTGGTCGGCAGGTTCCAGTTGCTCGCCGCCACGGCCAGCCCGGTACGGTCGAGCAGCTCCAGGGTGGAGGAGCGGGCGGCCAGGTTGATGCTTTCCAGCTTGAGGTTGAGGCGCTGCTGCAACTCGCCGTCGATCGGCCCGGCCAGCGCCGCGCGCAGATCCGGATCCAGCGCGAGTACCGCCGGCAGGCTGCGGAAGCGTTCGATCAGGGTCTGCAGCGAGCCGGCGTAGAGGTCCAGCTGCTTGCGCACCTGTTCGCCCTCGGCGCGTAGCGCCTGCTGCCGCGCCTGGCGTCCCGCCCAGTCCATGGACAGCAGCAGGCCGCCGAGCAGCGGCAACAACAGCAGGAACAGGCGCAGCGGACGGGACAAGGACATCGGCGGATCGAAACGGCGGCGGGAAGCGGCGACGATAGCACGGCGCCCGGTTACACTGCGCGCCGTACGAGGAGTCTGCCCATGTCGCTATCCCCCTGGTCCCATTCCTGCTCCGCCGGTTTCACCCTGCGCGGCTGGCGCAGCGAACCGAGCGGCAAGCCGTTGCTGCATTTCCTCCATGGCAACGGCTTCTGCGGCCGCACCTACGAACCGATGCTGCGTCTGTTGGCGGAGGATTTCGACCTCTGGCTGTGCGACATCCAGGGCCACGGCGAAAGCGACCATGGCGGCCGCTTCCACGGCTGGAACCGCAACGCCGAGATGGCGGTGGAGGCCTTCGAGGCCGGGCGCGGTCCCTATGGCGATGTCCAGCGACTGGCCTGCGGGCACAGCTTCGGCGGCGTCCTCAGCAGCCTCGTCCTGGCCCGCCATCCCACCCTGTTCGCCCGCGCCGTGCTGCTCGACCCGGTACTGTTCACCCCGGCGATGATCGGCGTGATGGCACTTTCCGAGACCCTCGGCCTGCAATTGCGCGGCAGCCTGGCGAAGAAGGCGCGCCTGCGCCGCAGCCAGTGGCCCGATCGCGCAGCCGCCTACGCCGGCTTGCGCGGCCGCGGTATCTTCAAGGGCTGGACCGACGAGGCGCTGTGGGCCTACGTGGAATATGCGCTGAAGGAGAGCGACGGCGGAGTCGAGCTGAAGTGCCGGCCAAGCCGCGAAGCGGAGATCTTCAGCTCCTTCCCCAGGCGGCTGTGGCCGTCGCTGGGCAAGATCACCACGCCGACCCGCGTGCTCTACGGTGACCGCACCTACCCTTTCGTCGCCAAGTCGGTGGCGCGCTGGTGCTCGCTCAACCCCCAGGTCAGCGCCCACGCGGTGGTCGGCGGCCACTGCTTCATGCAGGAAGACCCGGCCGCTGCCGCCGAACGCGTACGCGACTTTCTCCTGCCCAATCCATGAACGCTCCTTCCGTAGGGAATCCGGCGCTCATCCATCGGTCCCAGGGAGGATGACCCCCACAGGACCGAGCCATGCGCCCTCTCCTCTTCAGCGCCCTTCTCCTGCTCTCCGGGCATGCCCAGGCCAGCGAATGGAACGACAGCCGGGCCGTGGACAAGCTATTCGGAGCGGCCGGTGTGAAAGGCACCTTCGTCCTTTACGATGTGCAGCGGCAGCGCTATGTCGGCCATGACCGGGAGCGCGCGGAAACCCGCTTCGTTCCCGCTTCCACCTACAAGGTGGCGAACAGCCTGATCGGCTTATCCACAGGGGCGGTTAGATCCGCCGACGAGGTTCTTCCCTATGGCGGCAAACCCCAGCGCTTCAAGGCCTGGGAGCACGACATGAGCCTGCGCGACGCGATCAAGGCATCGAACGTACCGGTCTACCAGGAACTGGCGCGGCGCATCGGCCTGGAGCGGATGCGCGCCAATGTCTCGCGCCTGGGTTACGGCAACGCGGAAATCGGCCAGGTTGTGGATAACTTCTGGTTGGTGGGACCGCTGAAGATCAGCGCGATGGAACAGACCCGCTTTCTGCTCCGACTGGCGCAGGGAGAATTGCCATTCCCCGCCCCGGTGCAGTCCACCGTGCGCGCCATGACCCTGCTGGAAAGCGGCCCGGGCTGGGAGCTGCACGGCAAGACCGGCTGGTGCTTCGACTGCACGCCGGAACTCGGCTGGTGGGTGGGCTGGGTGAAGCGCAACGAGCGGCTCTACGGCTTCGCCCTGAACATCGACATGCCCGGCGGCGAGGCCGACATCGGCAAGCGCGTCGAACTGGGCAAGGCCAGTCTCAAGGCTCTCGGGATACTGCCCTGACGCTCTGCCGCCTCAGTCGCCGACCTTTTTCTGCCGGGACTGCCGCCACTCGTCGAGGCGAATCACCTCGGCGCTATGCACCGGCGGGTTGTCGACCTCGGCGGCCGCCTCGAAGCGATGCGGGGCCAATTCGATGGCGCCGAGGTGATAGCCATACATGACGATGCGCCCGGCGTAGCGTTCCTCGCCGCTGACGGTGAATTCGAAACCGAACTCGCGGCTCAGCCGCCACTGCCCACGGTGGTCACGGGCCAGGCGCAGGCGCCGGCGCGCGACATTCTCGTCGAGCAGTTCCACGCCCTGCTTGGCGCAATGCTGCTTGGCCAGCAGTAACGCCCGCTCGCGCACGCCATGGGCGCGCCACCACCAGGCTGCGGCGGCGCCCAACAGGAGCATGACGAAAAGGTTACCCAGGGTCACGAGCGGAATCCGGTGTAGGGGGACGGCCAGCTTACCCGTTCTCCCGGCAGGCAGCGAGTGGGGGGTGTTTTCGCCATGTGAATTAGCCCCCATACTGCGCCGACTCAGCTGTAGGAAGTCGTCTCATGCCACGTACGCCCCACCTGCTCGCCATCCAGTCCCATGTGGTCTTCGGCCACGCCGGCAATGCCGCGGCGGTGTTCCCGATGCAGCGCATCGGAATCAGCGTCTGGCCGTTGAACACGGTGCAATTCTCCAACCACACCCAGTACGGTCAATGGACCGGGCAGGTGCTGCCGCCGGAGCAGATTCCGGCTCTGGTGGACGGTATTGCCGGCATCGGCGAACTGGGCAACTGCGACGCAGTGCTGTCCGGCTATCTCGGCAGCGCCGCCCAGGGCCGCGCCATTCTCGACGTGGTGGCACGGATCAAACAGGCCAATCCTCGGGCGTTGTACCTCTGCGACCCGGTCATGGGCCACCCGGAAAAAGGCTGCATCGTGGCCCCGGAAGTCAGCGACTTCCTGCTGGAAAAAGCCGCCGCGGTCGCCGACTACCTGTGCCCCAACCAGTTGGAGCTGGACAGCTTCTGCGACCGCCAGCCGAACTCCCTCGCCGACTGCGTGGAAATGGCACGGAGCCTGCTGGCACGCGGTCCCAGGGCAATCCTGGTAAAGCACCTGAACTATCCGGGCAAGGCCGGCGACACCTTCGAGATGCTACTGGTGGCCGCCGACCAGGTCTGGCACCTGCAACGCCCGCTGCTGGCCTTCCCGCGGCAACCGGTCGGGGTCGGTGACCTGGCCTCGGGGCTGTTCCTCTCTCGCCTGCTGCTCGGCGACGACTTGCGTAACGCCTTCGAATTCACCGGCGCCGCGGTCCATGAAGTGCTGCTGGAAACCCAGGCCTGCGGCAGCTACGAGCTGGAGCTGGTGCGGGCGCAGGATCGGATCGCACATCCAAGGGTTCGTTTCGACGCAGTGCGCCTTTAGTCTCCGCCCCAGTGGGTGAAAATCATCCACAGGCAGCTCAAAGAACGTATTTCCCCAGCATCAACCCACCGACCACCATCACCGCCATCAGCACGAAAGCCATGCCCAGGCGCCGCTCGATCAGGGTCTTCAGGCGAGGGCCGGCCCAGAACAGCAAAGCGCAGGTAGCGGCGAAGCGCAGGCTGCGGGCGACAAGGCTGAGGCCGACGAACAGCCAGAGGTCGAGCTGGGTCACTCCGCTGGTAATGGTGATCACCTTGTACGGCAGCGGCGTGAAGCCGCCGCCCAGCAGCACCATCAGCCAGCCCAGTTCGTTGTAGCGTTCGGCGACCTGTTCGAAGTTCTCCAGCAAGCCGTAGAACGCCAGGATCGGCATGGCCACGCTCTCGAACAGCAGCAAGCCGATGAAATAGCCGGCGATGCCGCCCAGCACCGAGCTGATCGCGCAGATCGTCGCGTAGCGCCAGGCCTTGGCCCGGTTGGCCAGGACCATCGGCACCAGCAAGGCGTCCGGCGGAATCGGGAAGAACGAGCTTTCGGCGAAGGTCACCCCGCCCAGGGCCAGCTCCGCGCGAGGATGGCCGGCCAGGCGCAGGGTCCAGTCGTAGAGACGGCGCAACATGTCAGGCCGACTGCGGCAGCGGTGCGTCGGCGCCGCGCTCGTCACGGTCGAGTCCCAGGCGATGGACCATGCCGCAGGCGATCTCGCGCTCACCCATGATCACCAGGTTGGCGCCGTTCTGCTCCAGGTAGTCCACCTCGGCGTCGAAATGCGCCCGGGCGACGATGTCCAGCGGCGGGTTCACCGCGCGGGCGTGGCTGGCGATCTGCCCGGCCTCGAAGCCGTTGGGAATGGCGATCAGCAACCAGCGCGCCTCGGCGATGTTGGCCAGTTCCAGCACGCCGGGACTGGCGGCGTTGCCGAGGACCACGCTGTAGCCCTGTTCGCGCAGTTCGTCGGCCTTGTCGCGCTTGTCCACCACCACCACGAAAGGCGTCCCGGCGGCGCGCAGGCGAGCGCTGACCAACCCGCCAACCCGGCCATGACCGATCAGCACCGCATGCTCGCGCTCCAGGATCGGCGGCGGCAGGTCCTGCGCCGGCATCTCGCGGACTCCGCCAGCGGCCTCCGCCAGGCGCTGCTCCTTGCGTTGCTGCAGGCGATCGATGGCGATGAACAGCAGCGGGTTGACCAGGATCGACAGGATCGCCCCGGCCAGCACCAGGTCGCGGCTCTGCTCCGGCACCAGTTCGAGGCCAATGCCCAGGCCGATGAGAATGAAAGAAAACTCGCCGATCTGCGCCAGGCTGGCGGCGATCACCAGTGCGGTGCTGTTCGGATGGCCGAAGGCGCGGACGATCAGGTAGGCGGCCACCGACTTGCCGAAGACGATGACCAGGAAGGTGGCCAGGACCGTCAGCGGCTCCTGCAACAGGATCATCGGATTGAACAGCATCCCCACCGAGACGAAGAACAGCACCGCGAAAGCGTCGCGCAGCGGCAACGAGTTCTCCGCCGCCTCGTGGCTGAGTTCGGACTCGTTGAGGATCATCCCGGCGAAGAAGGCGCCTAGCGCGAAGGACACCCCGAACAGCACCGCCGAGCCATAGGCGATGCCCAGGGCGATGGCCAGCACGGCCAGGGTGAAGAGTTCCCGCGAACCGCTGGCGGCGATCCTCTCCAGCACCCAGGGCACCACCCGGCGACCGCCGAAGATCATCAGGGCGACGAAGGCGGCGACCTTGCCCAGGGTAATCAGCAGCGGCCAGAGCAGACCGGCGTCGCCGCCGTCGGTCTTGCCGCCGAGGGTGCCGGCGAGCGCCGGCAGGAGCACCAGGGTCAGGACCATCGCCAGGTCCTCGACGATCAGCCAGCCGATGGCGATCCTGCCACGCTTGGTGTCCAGCAACTGGCGCTGCTCCAGGGCGCGCAACAGCACCACGGTACTGGCCACCGACAGGCTCAGGCCGAATACCAGGCCGCCGCCGAAGCTCCAGCCGAGCAGCTTGGCCAGGCCGATGCCAAGCAGCGTGGCGACGCCGATCTGCACCAGCGCCCCGGGAATGGCGATGGCCTTCACCGAGAGCAGGTCCTTGAGCGAGAAGTGCAGGCCGACGCCGAACATCAGCAGGATCACGCCGAGTTCGGCGATTTCCTGCGACAGCGCCTGGTCGGCGACATAACCGGGAGTGAACGGCCCGGCCAGAACACCTGCGAGCAAGTAGCCGACCAGCGGCGAAATGCGCAGGCGATTGGCCAGGGCCCCGAAGAGGAAGGCGAGGACGAACCCCGCGGCGAGTGTGGTGAGTAACGGCGTATGGTGCATCAGGACTCCCGGCAACACGGGGAACGCCTCCTCCGCGGCCTGGCCGGCGGACGACGACGTTCGAAATGGATCACGGACCCGCGCCCGTGACGGCAAGGCGGAAAGGCTTTCCGCCAACGGAGCCGGGCAGAGCGACCGGCCCATGACATTCGAGCGACCCGACGGCGGCTATGGTTCCTGGAGAAACCCGGCGCGATACCGACAGGTTAACCCGTTGACGTTGCTGGAGTTTTAACAGGCACGCCGGTTTCTTATCAAGAAATGTCAGGAATGGACGCCAGCAGCGGCAAACTTCTGCGTTTTCTTATGAAAAGCTGCGAAAATTCGCGAAACGGCATCAGGTCCGAAGCGGGCTCGACCGGACACCGGCAGCCTTCTTCAACCGTCTTCGCGAATCGCCTGGTAGCGGGCCTCCAGCTCCGCGCGCAGCTGGCGGCGTTGCTGGGCCTGGGCGAAGCGGCGCTTCTGCTCGGCGGTTTCCAGCTCCAGCGGGCGGACGGCCACCGGCTTGCGCTCGTCATCCAAGGCGACCATGGTGAAGAAACAGCTGTTGGTATGACGCACGGACTGCTCGCGGATGTTTTCGGTGATGACCTTGACGCCGATCTCCATGGAAGTCCGCCCGGTGTAGTTGACCGAAGCGAGGAAGGTCACCAGTTCGCCGACATGCACCGGCTCGCGGAAGATCACCTGATCCACCGACAGGGTCACCACGTAGCGACCGGCATAGCGACTGGCGCATGCATAGGCGACTTCGTCGAGATACTTCAGGAGGGTACCGCCATGGACATTGCCGGAGAAATTGGCCATGTCCGGGGTCATCAGCACGGTCATCGACAGTTGGTTGTTTCCGGGTTGCATAGCGCTTTTTCTCTCATCAGGACGGGCGGGGGACACCATAGACGCAAACGAAGACGGCAGCGGCCACAAATTTTCAATCGTCATGATCGAAATCGCGCCGGGTCGTGCAGACATCCGCGGGCTTTTCTAGACTGGCCCTTTTCCACCGGGAATCGCGCCAATGCCTGCCGCCATTCGCATCCTTCTCCTGGCCCTGGCCGTGCTTGCCGGCATCGGTGCCGCTGCCATCCAGGCCGAGGATACGCCCTGCGCCACCGCCGCGGAATGCAACACGCGCGGCACCCAGGCTTATCGACAGGGGAGTTATCCACAGGCGCTGGACGCCTTCGCCTGGCAATTGCGCCTGGCCGAGCGCCAGGAACAGGGCGGAGCCGACTCGGAACAGGCGCTGAACAATCTCGCGCTGACCAGCCTCAAGGCCGGGCAACCGGGACACGCCCGCGCCTGGATGAACCTGGCGCTGGATCGCGGCTACAGCGGCAAGGCCACGCGCTACAACCTGGAACAGATTGCCCTGAAAGTCGACTATCCGTCCCTCCAGGGCCTCGCCGGGCACTACCTGCGCTACGCCGGGCAGGCCGAATGGGAAAGCCTGCAGATCGAACCGGTGAAGGGCGGCTACCAGGCGAGCTTCGCCCTGATGCGCATCGGCAATCCGGAGAAACTGATGGAATATGGGCCCGCGGCAGTCGGCGAGTTGTCCGGTCGGCTGGAGGGGCAAGGCGCCCTCTACCGACTGCGCAGCGAAGGCCTGGGCGCCGGCTGCAGCCTGCTGGTATGGCAGGAAGGCATCGACCTGCGAGTGGTGGAGAGCCTTGGCGGGGACTGCCAGGGTTACGGCGGCATGGGCATCGCCGCCGCCGGTAACTGGGTGAAGATATCCAGTCAGGCCAGGGACGACTGAAACTTTTCCACAGGCCGCTCCAGCGGAGCGACCCGTGGAAAATCCACTCAGCGGCCAGCGGACAGGCCGAAGTCCACCGCCAGGTCGGCACCCGTGATCGCTTCGGCCTGAGGGCCGCAGAGATACCAGACCAGCTCGGCGACTTCTTCCGGGCGGATGAAGCGTGCCGCCTTGCCCTGTGGATAATCCTTCAGCAGCGCGCGCTTGTAGCCATCCGGATTGCCCATCCCATAGCGTTCGGCCTGGTAGTCGAGCATCGGTGTGGCGATATCCGCCGGCGACACGGCGTTGACCCGCACGCCCTGCTCGGCCAGTTCCAGCGCGAGGGTCTTGCTCAGCATGGTCAGCGCCGCCTTGCTCGCGCAATACGCCGCCGAACCCCGGTAGGCCTGGCGTCCGGAGTCGCTGGAGATGTTGACGATGCTGCCCTGGTTTTCCTTCAGGTAGGGAATCGCGGCCTGGCACATGTAGAAGGAGGCCTTGAGGTTGACTCCCAGGACCAGGTCGAAATCCTCCTCGGTGAAGTTTTCCACAGGCCCCTCGCGCCAGACGCCCGCGGCATTCACCAGGGCGTCGAGACGTCCGGTACGGGCGAGAATCTTCGACATCAGGGTATGGCAGTTATCCGCGCTGCGCAGGTCGGCGACCCCGCTGGCGTCCAACGGCACCTGCGCGTTCAGCGCGTGCAGGCCCTCCTTATCCACATCCGTGGCGGCGATGCGCCAATGACTCTGGGCGAAACGCTTGGCGATTGCCCGGCCCAAGCCGCCGGCTGCACCAGTGATAAGAACGACGGGCGTGCTCATCTGCTTTTCCTTACTCCTGTGCCGCGTGGAAAACACCGACGGCCAATCGGCCGCCCGCTTCAATGACTGACCGGCAACGCCGGCAGCCGTTCATTCAGGCCTGGTTGAGATACCAGCGCCAGTCCTGCTCGCCGACCTCGCCCATGAAGGCACGGTATTCGGCCTGCTTGATCGCCAGGTAGATCTTCAGGAAATCCTCGCCGAGCGCCTCGCGCGCCCAGGCCGAGCCCTCCAGCGCGCGCAGCGCGGTCAGCCAGTCGCTCGGCAACGCCTGGGTGGCTTGAGCGTAGCCGTTGCCAGTGATCGGCGCACCGGGGTCGAGTCGCTCGCGAATACCCAGGCGCACCGCCGCGAGCAACGCCGCCGCCGCCAGGTAGGGATTGGCGTCGGCGCCGCAGATGCGGTGCTCGATGTGCCGGCTGGACGGCGGGCCGCCGGGAACCCGCAGCGACACGGTGCGGTTGTTGATTCCCCAGGTCGGCGCCAGCGGCGCGTAGCTGTTCGCCTGGAAGCGGCGGAACGAGTTGGCGTTCGGACAGAACAGCGCCAAAGACTCCAGCAGGCACGCCTTCATTCCACCGATGGCCTGGCGCAGCAGCGGGGTCCCGGCCGGGTCCTCGCTGGCGAACAGATTGTTGCCAGCGGCGTCGGCCAGGCTGACGTGCAGGTGCAGGCCGTTGCCGGATAGATCGGCGAACGGCTTGGCCATAAAGCAGGCCTGCAACCCATGGCGATTCGCCACACCCTTGACCAGGCGCTTGTAGCGCACGCCTTCGTCGATCGCCTGGAGCGCGTCGAAGCGGTGCTGCAGGGTAATCTCCACCTGCCCCGGCGCGTACTCCGAGATCGCCGTGCGCGCCGGCAGGCCCTGGGCCTCGCAGGCGGCATACAAGTCATCGAGGAATGGCTGCAACTGCTCCAGCTCGTAGACGCCATAGACCTGGGTCGCCCGCGGCCGCTGGCCATTCATCTGCAACGCCGGCAACGGCCGGCCGTCGCTGTCGCGTTCGCGGTCGAGCAGGTAGAACTCCAGTTCCACCGCCATCACCGGGTGGAAACCCTCCGCCTGCAGGCTGTGGATAACCCGCTGCAGCACATGCCGGGGATCGCCCGCCGCGGCCGGTAGCCCGAACTCGGGATGCATGCTGACCTGCACCTGTCCGGTCGGTGACCGCCGCCAGGGTTGCAGGGTCAGGCTGCCGGGCAGCGGGAAGGTCCAGCAATCGGCATCGCCGACGTCCCAGACCAGGCCGGTCTCCTCGACGTCATCGCCATTGATGGTCAGGCCGAGGATGGTGCTCGGCAGCGGCCGCCCGCTTTCGTAGACCGCCAGCAGCTCGTCGCGATGCAGCAGCTTGCCGCGCGGCACGCCGTTGGCGTCGATCAGGAACAGCTCGATGCTGCGCACCTCGGGGTGTGCGGCGAGGAACTCGCGGGCTTCCCGCGGATCGGCGAAATGCATCTCAGGCCTCCCGCGCGCCGGGTATGGCGAGCAGCTCGCCGAGCGCCTCGTCGAGGCTGGAGAGCAGGCGGCCGACGTCTTCTTCGCGAGTGTCCGGGCAACACAGGGTCATGTTGTGGAACGGCGTGATGAGGATGCCGCGGTTGATCAGATACAGGTGCAAGGCCATCTGCAGGCTGTCGTGGAACGCCGCCTCGGCGGCCGCGCCGTCGCGTGGGGATTGCGGGCAGAACTGGAACTCGCTGCGCGCACCGAGCTCGGTCACCGACCAGGCCAGGCCGTGCTTGTGGATAATCCTGCGGAAGCCCTCGGCCAGACGCGCCGCCAGGGGCAGCATGTGGGCGTAGGCGGCATCGGTCATCACTTCTTCCAGGTTGGCGCGCATACAGCGCATCGCCAGGGCGTTGGCCGACAGCGTGGTACCCATGCCGCTGTGGCCGTGGCCTTCGCTCTGCTCGCTGGCGCGTGTCCTGGCCAGTTGCATGGCGCTGGCCATCGCCGCGCTGCAACCATACACCGAGCACGGTACGCCGCCGGCGATCGGCTTGCCGAGGGTGATGAAGTCCGGCTCGAGTTTCCAGGCGCGGGTACAGCCGCCTGGTCCGGTGGAGATGGTGTGGGTCTCGTCGATGATCAGCAGCGTGCCGTGACGACGGGTCAGCTCGCGCAGCTTCTGGTGGAAGCCGGGTTGCGGCAGGACCATGCCGATGTTGGTCATCGCCGGCTCGCAGAGCACGGCGGCCACGTCTTCGCTGGCCAGCGCCCGCTCCAGGGCCTGGAGGTCGTTGAACGGCACCGCGCGGCTGAACTGGGTGAGGTCGTGGGCCTGGCCGAGCAGGCCGGAGCGATGCACGGTGCGGCTGTCGCGGCAGCGAACCAGGGTGTCGTCGACCGTGCCGTGGTAGCAACCGTCGAATACCAGCACCACCTTGCGACCGGTGATCGCACGCGCCCAGCGCAGGACGAAGCGGTTGGCGTCGGTGGCGGTGGTCGCTACCTGCCAGAACGGCAGGCCGAAGCGCTGCGCCAGCAGCTCGCCGGCGACGATGGCATCCTCCCCCGGAAGCATGGTGGTCAGGCCGTTCGCGCCCTGCTCGGCGAGTGCCCGGGCGATCGGCGCCGGAGAATGACCGAACATGCTGCCGGTGTCGCCCAGGCAGAAGTCCACGTAGACGTGGCCATCCACATCATGGAAACGCGCGCCGTGGGCACGCTCCACGAACAGCGGACAGGGTGTCGACCAATCGCTCATCCAGTGCATCGGCACGCCGTCGAACAACGCACGCCGGGCTCGCTCGGCGAGCGCGACGGACTGTGGATTTTGCGCAAGGAAACGTTGCTGCTCGCGGGCCATGAAGGTTTCCACGGCGGCTTCGGCGATGCCACTGGCGGTCATTTCGAACACCTCGTTTTTTATTTCGCACAACTTTCATTTGTGATCACAAAAAAGTCAATACAGTATTTGAAAGCACTGATAATCTGTTTTCCATGTCAATTTTGTGATCACAAAAATGAACGATTTTCCGAAGTGGACAGGCCAGGTCGCGCTCATCAGCGGCGCCGGCAGCGAACTCGGCATCGGTTTCGCCATTGCCCGGCGGCTGGCCCGCGAAGGCGTGCGCCTGCTGATCACCGCCAGCAGCGAGCGGATTAGGCAACGAGCGGAGGAACTGAGCGCATGTGGTCACGACGTGCGCGCCGCGAGCGCCGACCTGACCGACGAAGCCCAGGTGCAGGGCCTGCTGGACTGGGCCGAAGCCCAGTGGGGACGGGTCGACATCCTGGTGAACAATGCCGGCATGGCCCAGTTGAACAGCGCGGAACCCTTCAGCGCAGTGGAAGCGACCTCGCTGCGGGATTGGCAACTGTCCCTCTCGCGCAACCTGACCAGCGCTTTCCTGCTCACCCGCGGCCTGCTGCCGGGCATGCGCGAGCGCGGCTACGGGCGGATCGTCAACGTCGCCTCCACCACCGGAACCCGCGGCAGCAACCCGGGCGAAGCCGCGTATAGCGCGGCCAAGGCCGGTCTGGTCGGCTGGAGCATGGCCCTGGCGCTGGAGGTGGCGAAGAGCGGCATCACGGTGAACAGCGTCGCGCCGGGCTGGATCGCCACCGGCTCGAGCACCGCCGAAGAACGCCAGGCCGCCCTGGCCAGCCCCAGCGGACGTGCCGGCCGGCCCGAAGAGGTGGCCGCCGCGGTGGCCTTCCTCGCCTCGCCCGAAGCCAGCTTCGTCAACGGCGAACTGCTGGTGGTGGACGGCGGCAACTGCCTGATCGAAAACAAACGGAGCTGAACATGCGCAACTGCAACCTGACGCTTTCCCAGCTTCCGGCACCACCGGCGACCCGGAGCTGACCATGGCCGAGAATCTCCAGGAACGACTCTACCAACGACTGCGGGAAGACTTGCTGGCCGGACGTTTCCAGCCCGGCGAGCGACTGAAGATCCGCGACCTGGCGAACCAGTGGGGCACCAGCCCGATGCCGGTTCGCGCCGCCCTGCAACGGCTGGTGGCGGAAGGGGCGCTGGAGGGCGAGGCACAACGCTCGCTCAGGGTGCCGCTGATGACCCGCGAACGTTTCCTGCAGATCCTCCAGGTGCGCCTGTCCCTCGAAGGGCTGGCGGCCGAAAGCGCCAGCGGCCGGCTGGACGAGCAGGCACTGGAAGGACTCGAAGGTTGTCTGCGGCGAATGGAGGACGCCTTGCGCCGACGCGAGGTACAGGCCTACCTGGAAGCCAACAGCGAATTCCACCTGACGCTCTACCGCGCCTGCGGCAACCCGGTGCTGCTGCGTCTCATCGAGACGCTCTGGCTACAGGTCGGGCCGTTCTTCAACCGGCTGTTCACCGAGGCCGACCTCTCCCTACGCCTGAACGATTTCCACGAGGACGCCCTGGACGCGCTACGCCGCGGCGACGGCCCGGCCGCGCGCGCGGCGATCGAACAGGACCTGGCCTACTTCGGCCAGTACCTGCTGAACCTCCTGGAGCTGGAGGCCCGGCCACGAAAGCGGCACCGTTCCGGCGAGCACGCCTGACGGGAGATAAGCGCTGCTACTGCGGGCGAATGGTGCGCACATTGTCCTTCTTGATCAGGATGGTGTCGCCATTCAGCTGTTCGAACTCGTAGTAGTCATTGTATTTGTCGTAATCCGACTGATCCTTGACCAGGACCTCGCTGCCATCTTGCAAAGTGACCACCGCCTGGTTGGCGCAACCCGCCAGGCTGGTCAGCAGCAATGCAGCGAACAGAGCTTTGAACTTCATAGAATCTCCACACGGGGCAGCGCACTTGCCTACATCCGGAGCGACAAGTGCGGAATTGCCCTTGTGACCGTGGCAATCGAGGGAAATTCCTTAGCGCAGCGACGCTTTGTCGGAGACGAAGCGCCGACGGCGGCGCGCAGGGCCTCCAGGCAGCCTCGCGCGACGTCGGGAAGTCAGCCGCAAAGGCACGTTGCAGAGCCCTTGCGGCGGTTCAGGTTCAGCTCTCCAGCCAGACGTCGCGAGCCCAGACCCACACCGAATCCCAGCTTTCATCGGTGAGGTCGCCATCGGCCCAGAGCACCACCTCGCCGTCCTCCGCCACGCAGTAGTAGCTGCCGTCGTCCTGGCAAAGCGGGATCAGCTCGCGCGGAACGCCGAGGTCCCAGGCAGTGGCCGCCACTTCGGGCAGGTAGGTGTGCGAGTGCGGATCGGTCACGGTCACCGGCTCCAGGCGGCCGTAGACCACATCGCTGACCAGCAGGAGGAATTCGCGGAATTCGGCGGGAATACCGATCAGCAGCTCTTCCTCGATTTCCACCAGCAGTTCTTCTTCCGGCAGTTCCAGGGGCACCGGAACCGGTTCGTTGAGTTCACGCAGTTTTTCGATGACGTCTTCCACGACAGGCTCTCTCGCAACGGGTGGCGCGCTTTTTATACAGTAGCCGCACCGAGCGCAAGACAAGTGTCGTGGCTGGCCTTCGGCCATGGCGCCGGACGAATGGTCGGTCAACCCGCCAACGGAAATGAAAAACCCCCGCTCCCTGGCGGGAGCGGGGGTTTCGGCGGCCCCCCGAAGGGACCGCAACCACTCGGGATCAGTTCTGCCGGATACCGGCCACCAGCCATGGCTGGTTCTCGCCCTGGGCGCGCTCCATCCGCCAGCTTTCGCTGAAGGCTTCGCCCTGGTCGAAGCGCGAGGTCTTCGACACACCGCTGAAGGTCAGGGTGGCGATGGTCTTGTCGGCCTGGTCGTCGACGCCGTCCAGTTGCACGACCAGATTGTCGATGTAGGTGGACTGGTAGGCGTCGCCGATCTCGGCGCGCTCCTGCTTCAGCCATTGCAACATCTGCGGGGTGACGAACTCGGCGATCTTGTCCATCTCGTTGGCATCCCAATGCTGCTGCAGGGACATGAAGTGTTCGCGAGCGGCACCGACGAAGCGCTCCTCGTTGAACCAGCTCGGCGCGTTGATCACCGGGCTCGGCGCAGCAGTGGCGGCAGCGCCACCGAAGATCGGCGCCTGGGCCGGCATTTCGCGCTGCATCGGCGCGTGCCCGGCCATCGCCGGCTGCCCCTGGTTCTGCTGGCGCCGGCGAGCGGCGATGAAGCGGAAGGCAATGAAGGCCACCAGGGCGATCAACAGGATATCGAGCATCTGGATGCCTTCGAAGCCGTCGCCCATGAACATGGAGGCGAGCAGGCCGCCGGCGGCGATACCGGCCAGCGGGCCGAGCCAGCGCGAAGCACCGCTGGCGGCAGCGGCGGGACGGGCGGCGTTGGGGGCGGCAGCAGTGGCGTTCGGCGCAGTGGCCGGCTGCGCCTGGCGGGTCTGGTGGCTGGGTGCCGAGCCGAGGCTCTTGCCGCCGCCGAAGCGCTTGGCATTGGCATCCAGGCTGACGGTCAGCGCCAGGCAGAAGGCGAGGGCGATGCTGAGAACACGCTGCATTGTAGTCTTTCTCTCTTGGGGGAATCGACGCGCGTCATGTTGCGGCGGTACGGGCGGCAGGACCAGCCGGATTTTGTTTCGGGCTATTGCTCCGCGGCCGCCGTTTTTTCGCCCGCCGCGTCTGGCTCGCGGGTCGGCGCCAGGGTACACCGTCGTTGACGAGGATGACAGGCGCTATCCCGGATCGGCGGACGAACGCCCGCCCGGCGGCTGGAAAGGCGCAGCGCAAAGCCTTGCAGAAAGGTCTGTTACAGTTTTTTTCAGTACCCCGATCAAGCACTTGCCAGTGCTAGTCTGCGGCTCTGCGAGGCTTCCCGGTCGCGCGTTTGCCGACCCATTCCCACTCGAGCGAGGACCGCCGCCATGCATGCCGTCGATTTCATCCAGGACCTCGCCGTGATCATGCTGGTGGCCGGCGTGGTCACCATTCTCTTCCACCGCCTGCGCCAACCGGTGGTCCTCGGCTACATCGTCGCCGGCTTCATCATCGGCCCGCACACCCCGCCCTTCGGGCTGATCCACGACGAAGACACGATCAAGACCCTGGCCGAACTCGGGGTGATCTTCCTGATGTTCTGCCTCGGCCTGGAATTCAGCCTGCGCAAGCTCTTCCAGGTCGGCGCCACGGCGTTCATCGCGGCGTTCCTGGAAATCGTCCTGATGATCTGGATCGGCTTCGAGATCGGTCGCTTCTTCGAGTGGAGCACCATGGACTCGCTGTTCCTCGGCGCGATCCTGGCGATCTCCTCCACCACCATCATCGTCAAGGCGCTCGGCGACCTGAAGATGAAGAACGAGCGCTTCGCCCAACTGATCTTCGGCGTGTTGATCGTCGAGGACATCCTCGGCATCGGCATCATCGCCCTGCTGTCGGGAATCGCCGTGAGCGGTTCGGTGGAAACCGGCGAGGTGTTCTCCACGGTCGGCAAGCTCAGCCTGTTCATGATCGTCGCGCTGGTCGTCGGCATCCTCCTGGTGCCGCGCCTGCTGGCCTACGTGGCGAAGTTCGAGAGCAACGAGATGCTGCTGGTCACCGTGCTCGGCCTGTGCTTCGGCTTCTGCCTGCTGGTGGTGAAGCTGGAGTACAGCATGGTGCTCGGCGCCTTCCTGATCGGCGCGATCATGGCCGAGTCGCGCCAGTTGGTGCAGATCGAACGGCTGATCGAGCCGGTCCGCGACATGTTCAGTGCGATCTTCTTCGTCGCCATCGGCCTGCTGATCGATCCGAAGATCCTCGTCGAGTACGCCTGGCCGATCGCCCTGATCACCGTCGCGGTGGTGCTCGGCAAGATGTTTTCCTGCGGCATGGGCGCGTTCATCGCCGGCAACGATGGACGCACCTCGCTGCGGGTCGGCATGGGCCTGTCGCAGATCGGCGAGTTCTCCTTCATCATCGCCGCCCTGGGCATGACCCTGAAAGTCACCAGCGACTTCCTCTACCCGGTGGCGGTAGCGGTCTCGGCCATCACCACCCTGCTCACCCCGTACCTGATCCGCGCCGCCGATCCGCTCTCGCAGCACCTGGCCAACGCCATGCCGCAGCGCATGGCGAGGATCTTCGGCCACTACGGCGACTGGCTGCGCAGCATCCAGCCGCAGGGCGACCGTGCGGTGCTGGCGGCGATGATCCGGCGCATCCTGCTGCAGGTCGGGGTGAACCTGGCGCTGGTGATCGCGATCTTCCTCGCCGGCGGTTATTTCGCCGATACGCTTTCCGCCTGGATGAGCCAGTGGGTCGCCTACGATGGACTGCACAAGGCATTGATCTGGGGCGGCGCGCTGCTGGTCTCGCTGGCCTTCCTGATCGCCGCGTACCGCAAGCTCAAGGCTCTGTCGATGCTGCTGGCCGAACTCGGGGTCAAGCCGGAGAAAGCCGGACGCCATACGGCGCGGGTACGCCGGGTGATCTCCGAGGTGATCCCGCTGCTGTCGCTGGCAGGCATGATGATGCTGCTGGCTGCGCTCAGCTCGAGCATCCTGCCGCCGGGCGAGTTGCTGATCGTGGTGGCGCTGGTCGCCGGCCTGGTGATCGCAGTGCTCTGGCGCTGGCTGATCCGCGTGCATTCGCGGATGCAGATCGCCCTGATGGAAACCCTAGAGCAGGAAAAGGGCAGCCACTGAGAGCCAAGCAATCCCGGCCTACCGTCGAATCGGCGGATAACCACGCTGCGGTTATTCGCCCTCGCCTACCCAGGTGGTCGATGACAGGCCCTTTACCCTGAAAAGTCGGCGGTTTTCCGCTTATCCACGCTTCCGGTCGGCGGACTCTCGCTCGGCCGAGACCTCCCTCTTCCTCCTCCAGCCCAGTCCCCATGCGGCTTTAGCGCGTTGGCACGCCGCCTGCTATCGAGCCACCCAATACGTCGCCCTCGCGATGTGCCGGTGTGCTGCGCCCTGATCAGCACATCCAAGACAACAACGAAAAGAGGAAACACGATGGAAAGCGCCAACGCCATTTCCGCGTCTGCCCAGCCCCGCACCACTTCGCAACGCATCAAGTCGATCTTCAGCGGTTCCGTCGGCAACCTGGTCGAGTGGTACGACTGGTACGTCTACGCCGCCTTCTCGCTGTACTTCGCCAAGGCATTCTTCCCCCAGGGCGACATGACCGCCCAACTGCTGAACACCGCAGCTATCTTCGCCGTGGGCTTCCTGATGCGCCCGATCGGCGGCTGGCTGATGGGTATCTATGCCGACCGCAAGGGCCGCAAGGCGGCGTTGCTGGCCTCGGTGCTGCTGATGTGCTTCGGCTCGCTGATCATCGCCCTGACCCCCAGCTACGAAACCATCGGCGTCGCCGCGCCGATCCTGCTGGTGGTCGCGCGCCTGCTCCAGGGCCTGTCGGTCGGCGGCGAATACGGCACCTCCGCCACCTACCTGAGCGAGATGGCGAACAAGGAACAGCGCGGGTTCTTCTCCAGCTTCCAGTACGTGACCCTGATCTCCGGCCAGCTCATCGCTCTGGCGGTGCTGATCGTCCTGCAACAGACCCTGACCGTAGAACAACTGGAAAGCTGGGGCTGGCGCGTACCCTTCTTCATCGGCGCGCTGTGCGCAGTGGTGGCGATGTTCCTGCGTCGCGGCATGGAAGAGACCGAGTCCTTCTCGAAGAAGAAGGAAGAGCCGAAGGAAAGCCTGCTGCGCACCCTGCTGCGCCATCCGAAGGAAGTGCTGACCGTGGTCGGCCTGACCATGGGCGGCACCCTGGCCTTCTACACCTACACCACCTACATGCAGAAGTACCTGGTGAACACGGTAGGCATGAGCAAGACCGACTCGACCATGATCTCGGCTGCCACCCTGTTCCTCTTCATGCTGCTGCAGCCCATCGTCGGCGCCCTCTCCGACAAGATCGGCCGGCGGCCGATCCTGATCGCCTTCGGCGTACTCGGCACCGTCTTCACCTACCCGATCCTCAGCACCCTGCACAGCGTCGACAGCTGGTGGGGCGCGTTCTTCCTGATCATGGCGGCGCTGGTGATCGTCAGCGGCTACACCTCGATCAACGCGGTGGTGAAGGCCGAACTGTTCCCCACCGAGATCCGCGCCCTGGGCGTCGGCCTGCCGTATGCCCTGACCGTATCGATCTTCGGCGGCACCGCCGAATACGTTGCCTTGTGGTTCAAGAGCGTCGGCCTGGAGAGCGGCTTCTACTGGTACGTCACCGCCTGCATCGCCTGCTCGCTGCTGGTCTATGTGTTCATGAAGGACACCCAGAAGCACTCGAAGATCACGACCGATTGATTGAGCCTCGTGCTCATGGCCCCGACACACTCCGGGCCTTTTTATCCACAGGACGGCGACCTTCGGGTCGCCGTCCTGCTTTTTGGCGCGGCAACCGATTTCCCCACACCCGCCGGCTGTTGGTCCACGGCACGGCATCCCGACCGGAACCCTAGGGCGCGCAACGCCGGCGGAGTAATCCGCCGGTGCCCCTGCGTTCCACGGCGGATAACCGCAAGCGGTTATTCACCCTGCGGCTCGTCATTCCGGCGGGGCTGGAACCTTGGCGCGTAAACGCCGATCTCCTCGCGTTCCCACGGCGGAACAGCGCAAGGGGCCTGCCGTCCCCAGGCAGCGAGGCCCCGTCTGCGAGACCTACCGGGAATAAAAAAACCGCGCTCGAAGGCGCGGCTCTTTTCGTTGTCGGCGAACCGCCTCAGCGGCGCTTCTCGATCTTGAAGAAGAACATCTTGGTCGCCTGGCGGGCGACGATCTTGCCACCGCTGACACGCGGCTCGAAACGCCACTTGGCCATGGCCTGGCGCACTTCGCGGTCGAACATGCGCGACGGCACCGACTCCAGCACCTGGATGTCGTCAATGCGGCCATCGCTGGTGATGGTGAACAGCACCTTCACCCGGCCTTCGATACCCCGCGCCTGGGCCATCCGCGGATAGACCGGAGGATCCATGCGCAGCGGCTTGATGTCGCTGTCGTTGAGGCTGCCGCTGGGCAGGCCGGCCGGGCCTTGCGAGCCGCTGGGCGCAGTCTGCGCGCCGGGCGTGCTCTGCCCGACGGTAGGCGCGGGCGGCGGCGCGGCGCTGGACGGGCTGGGCTGGCTGGATGCTTCCGTGCTCGGCTCGGGTTCCGGCTTGGGTTTGGGTTCCGGCTTCGGCTTGGCCTTGGGAATGGCGTTTTCCACCGGTTTGGGCTTGGGTTTCGGCTTGGGCTTGGGTTTTTCCACCGGCTTCGGCTTCGGCGGCTCCGGCTTGGGTTCCTCGATCTTCGGCGGCGTCGGTTCCGGCGCGGCAGCCGGCGGCTGCGGGGTCGGCTCGGCCTTCTTCTCGAGCTGGACGAAATTCACCTGCATGGTCTTCGGCAGTTCGCCGTGGCCAAGGTTGAGTTCGGCCGGGGTCGGCATCACCCACACCAGCGCACCGATGATCGCCACATGCATCGCCACCGCTGCGCCGGAGGACAACCACCAGCGCGACTTGGGCGGCTCGCCGGGGACGTCTTCGGGATCGCTGCCATGGGCGTAGGGGATCAGCACTTCCTCGACCGCCACTTCCTCGTCGCGGCGCGCACCGGAGCAGTCCACCACGCGCAGGTTGGGTTCTCCGCGCTGGGCATTCACGCATGGCAGGGACTCGCTTTCGTCTCCCTGGGCAGGAGCGGTGGGATGGTCTTCGGCGAGCGCGGCCAGCGAAAAACGGTCAGGCGACCGTGAAGGCTGTGGCGACATGAGGGCGACCTGCGGAGAAGTGAAAGGTAAGGAAGTAGAGTCTTCTGATAATTATTATCATTCAGTCGCGTCCTCAGGGCAACCTTGGCGGATCATTCCGCGACCATCCGACACGCCAGGAACGCCTCTTCGAGCGCCTCTTCATCCGCGCCTGCGGCGAGGATCAGTTCCAGCCGATTATCCCGTCGCCACGAGGACTTGCCCCAGTTATCCACAAACGGCGCGGCATTCGCTGCATACCAACCGTCCGCGCAATGCAGCACCGCCTTGGCCCGCCGCAGTCCGGACAAACGGCTCAGCCAGGCGTCCACTGCGACCCGATCGAAACGCACCGACGGCGCCAGCCGCCAGCCGATGGCCAACTGGCCGTCCTGCTCGCGCACGGCGCGCAGCGGTCGCTCGGCGGGCAGCACCGTTCCCAACTGAGCAGGCGCGTCCGGCAGGGCCGCCCAGGTCGTCGCGCTACCTTCCCCGGCAACGCTGGTCGGCAGATCGCGCAATGCCAGGTGGCCGCGCACGCTCCAGCGCAACGGCAGGACCGGCAGGCGCGCGCGCACGGCGCAGCGCTGCGTCGCGTCGAGCGCTTCGGATTTGTTCAGCAGCAACATGCCGGCCGCTTCCAGCGCCTGTTCCTGTGCCTCCGGCAGCGGTTGGCCGGAGGCCAGCGCGGCGGCATCCAGCACCACTACCAGGGGTTGCAGGGCCAGGACGCCGGACCAGGGAGGAGCCTGCAGCTGTTTCCACAGCGCCAGCGGATGTCCCAACCCGGAGGGTTCGATGAACAGCCGGTCCGGTCGTGCCCGACGCAACAAGCGACCGAGCCCCACCTGGAACGGCACGCCATTGACGCAGCAGAGGCACCCGCCCGCCACCTCGCCGATGGCCACGCCCTCGACGTCCGTGGCCAGCAGCGCGGCATCCAGGCCGATCTCGCCGAACTCGTTGACCAGCACCGCCCAGCGCTCGCCCGCCGGCTTCTGCGCCAGCAGCGAGCGGATCAGGCTGGTCTTGCCGGCCCCCAGGGGGCCGCCGATCAGGTGTGTGGGTATCTCTCGAAGCATCTGCGCAACCGGAATGTGAAAGCCTGTGGATCAATGCGGTCCTTGCCTGCGGGGAGCCAGGCCCCGTGCTAGAGTCGCGCCCGTCTGCAATGGAGTCCTCGCATGCGTCCGTTCCTGTTCTTCCTGTCCTGCCTGCCGGGCCTGGCCCTGGCCGAAGCCTGCATCGTCCATAGCCAGGCGAAGAATCTCGATGTGAAGGTCTGCCAGCAGAACCGCAGCATCCCGGCCAAGCTGTTCCGCGAAGGCTTCTGCCAGCCACAACTGCAGGGCCAGAAGGTCGAGGTGGCGTTCGCCGAGGAGTGTCCGACGGGCGCCTTCGGTGTCTGCCGCGACGCCAGGGTACCCAATGCGCCCTATCGGCAGGACATCTTCTACTACGGCATCGCGACCGACGCACGCTACCTGGAGCCGTTCTGCGCCAGCCAGAGCCAAGGCCGCTGGGAAGAGCCTAGCGCCGCGAAAAAGCCCTGAGCGCGTCATCAGCCTGTCACAGCGTCCGGGCTAAATGGGAGTCGGGTACCTCAGCACCCTTCGTCCCCATCCCCAAGGTAGGACGACTTTTTGGTGATAGGCCATCTGCGGATGGCCTTTTTTTATTCCTCGAAAGACACTTGTCCACAGGCTCAGGCAAGCCAGTCCAGGGTCAACAGCAGGCGCGCCAGCCCGGGCTCCGCTCGCGGCGAGCGATGCACCAGTCCGGCACCTTCGTTACCCTCCCAGCGTTCGCCCTTGAGCAGCGCCACGTCGCCTGTGGACAAGCTATGGATAAGCTGTTCATCGACAACTTCCGCCTGTGCTCCGCCAAGCAGCCGACGGTCCAGGCCGGACTCGTCCAGCCATTCGCTGGCAGCGCCCTGGTAAGTGGTGACCAGCCGCAGCGGCACGTGGTCGACGTGGAAACGCGGGCACATCGGTTTATCCAGAACGCGCAGGCGCAGGCCGATACGCCGCGCCCCGGTCAGGCAAAAGAAGGCCTCGACCAGCCAGCCCAGGTCATCGAGGAAATCGGCTTGTCCCGGCAGTTGATGCGCGTCGAGCAGACCGTCCAAGGCGGGTAGCCGTTCCTCTTCCATCTCCAGCGTCTGGCTCAGCGCCAGTCCCGGCCGGTTGCGTACCAGGGCGGCGGCGAAGTCGCGCAGCGCCGGGTTCAACCGGCGTGTCCAGACCGCCAGGTTGACCCCGTCGCGAAGCACCTCGGCCAGCACCTGGGGGTCTTCGCCGAACGCCTGGCGCGGCAACAGACTTTCCTGTGGCAGTGCGCTCATGCGGCGTGCCCCCAGTCCTCGAAGGGGTCGTCCAGGCCCTGCCAGCCCGGAATGCCCAGGTTCATCTCGGCATCATCCAGCAGGCAAGCATCGAGGGCTGCGCGCAGGGCCGTGAAGTCCAGGTTCTGGCCGATGAAAACCAGCTCCTGGCGACAGTCGCCGACGCCTTCCTCCCAGTGCCGCATGATCGCCCGCAGGCCCTCTTCGTCCTGTGGCCACTGTCCGGTCGGCACGAAGCGCCACCAGCGGCCCGCCAGGCCGTAGCGCATCAGGCCGCCGGCCTGCGACCAGCTGCCAGCCTCGCGGGGCCGGCTGGCGAGCCAGAAGAAGCCCTTGGAGCGCAGCAGCCGCCCCTGCTTCAGCGGATTGTGCAGGAAGGCGTGGAAGCGCGCGGGGTGGAACGGACGGCGCGCCCGGTAGGCCATGGAGGCGATGCCATATTCCTCGGTTTCCGGCAGGTGCTCGCCGCGCAGTTCCTTCAGCCAGCCCGGCGCGGACGCCGCGCGATCGAAATCGAAGCGACCGGTATCGAGGATCTTCGCCAGCGGCACCTGACCCATCACCATCGGCAGGATCTCCGCCTCGGCATTGAGCTGGCGCAGGATCGCCAGCAGTTCCTCGCGCTGCTCGCTGGAGATCAGGTCGATCTTGCTGACCAGGATCACATCGGCGAATTCGACCTGGTCGATCAGCAGGTCGGTGATCGAGCGCTGATCCTCCTCACCGAGGGTTTCGCCACGGCTGGCCAGGCTGGCGGCCTCCTGGTAGTCGCGGAGGAAATTCATCCCGTCGACCACCGTGACCATGGTATCCAGTCGCGCCACGTCGGACAGGCTGCGGTCCAGCTCGTCGCGGAAGGTGAAGGTCTCGGCCACCGGCATCGGTTCGGAAATCCCGGTGGACTCGATCAGCAGGTAGTCGAAGCGGCCTTCCCGGGCGAGACGGCCGACCTCTTCCAGCAGGTCTTCGCGCAGGGTGCAGCAGATACAGCCGTTGCTCATCTCCACCAGGCGCTCTTCAGCGCGGTTCAGGCTGACATCGCGCTGGACTTCGCTGCCATCGATATTGATTTCACTCATATCGTTGACGATCACCGCAACCCGGCGGTTCTCGCGGTTCTTCAGCACATGGTTGAGCAGCGTGCTCTTGCCGGCGCCGAGAAAGCCGGACAGCACGGTGACAGGTAGGCGTTGGTTCACGGTTGGTAACCTCTTCAGTTGTGCCGCACGTGGCGTTCGCGCTTCTCCTGGCGCTCTTTCGCCTCGATGCAGAGGGTGGCGGTGGGACGCAACAGCAGGCGGCGCAGGCCGATCGGCTCGCCGGTTTCCTGGCACCAGCCGTAGTCGCCGCGGGCCAGGCGCTCCAGCGCTTCGTCGATCTTGTCGAGCAGCTTCTTCTCCCGCTCCAGCAGGCGAAGTTGCCATTGCCGCTGTTCCTCGCGGGAAGCCAGGTCGGCCTCGTCGCTGGGGCGTTCGAGATCGCGCAGCTCGCCGAATTCGCCTTCGATGCGCGCCTGCAGTTCCTGGCGCTGGCGCAGCAGCAGGTCGCGGAAGAAGTCCTGCTGGGCTTCGTCCATGTAGGCAGCGTCGGGCTGGGCAAGCAGTTCCTGTTCGGTCATAGGCTGAACCTGGGAAATTTAAAACGTTATACTATAACAATTAACACCACAATCGATGGCCCGCCAATCGCCTTCCGGCTACCCTGGGCCCATGTCATCCCGGGATCCACCGATGCGCCGCGTCCTCCGCCTTTACTGCCTGGCCCTCCTGCTGCTCGCTCCGGCGGCACAGGCGCAGGGCTTTCTTCCCGGCACCCGCCCGGCGGAATGCGCTTACCTGCGCACCGTTCTGGCCTGCATGGATCGGCTGGGCAACCACTACAGCGTCGCCACCGGCGGCAACGACACCTGGCTGCGCGGATACGACGCGGCAAGCGGACGACGCTGGGCCCAGACCAATACGCGCTACGGGCGCCTGACCTTCTTCAGCGGCATCGCCAGCGACGGGGAAATCTGGGTCGGCCTCAGCCGCAACATCGGCTGGACCAGCGTCAGCCGCCTGAGCAGTTCATCGGGCCAGCGCCAACGCCTGACCTGCGGGCGGGTCAGCGGCTGCAGCGAAGGCCCTAGCCGGGAGGCTGCGCGCTGAGCGCCGCCAGGTAGCTGCCGGCGGGAGGGCGTTGCCGGAAGTAGCCCTGCACGCCAGCGAAGATCGCCTCGGCCAGGCGCTGGCGATGGCGTTCGTCCATCAACCGGCGACAATCGCCGCGATTCGAGATGAAGCCGGTCTCCACCAGGATCGAAGGGATGTCCGGCGACTTGAGCACGGCGAAGCCGGCCTGCTCGACACGCTTCTGGTGCAGCGCGGTGACGTCCGACAACTGGCCGAGAACGCTGTGGCCGAGGTCCAGGCTGCTGGCGATGGTCGAACTCAGGGCCATGTCGAGGATCACCCCGGCGAGTACCTTGTCGCGGCCCTGTAGCGGCAGGTTGCCGCTGTTGCCGATCAGGTCGGCGCCGTTCTCGCGATCGGCCATCCAGCGCGCCATGGTCGAGCTGGCGCCATGCTCGGAGAGGGCATATACCGATGCGCCGGAGGCGGTCAGTCGCGGCGCCGCGTCGGCGTGCACCGAGACGAACATGTCGGCGTTGTAGCGCCGAGCCACTTCCGGCCGCTTGCGCAGCGGAACGAACACGTCGCCGTTGCGCACCAGGCGCGCCTTGAAGCCTTTCTCGCGGTCGATCCGCCGCGCCAGCAGGCGGGCGATGGCCAGCGCCACGTCCTTTTCGCGCTCGCCCTTGCTACCGACCGCGCCGGGGTCCTTGCCGCCATGGCCGGCATCGACCACCACGAGGATGTCGCGGCCCGTCGAGGGTAGCGGGCGGGCCAGCGCCAGCATCGGCTCGGGGGGAGCCGCCAGCGCCTGTGGATAAAGGTCCAGGACCAGGCGATGGCCCTTTCCTGCCTGCGGTTCCAGGGCGAAGCTGCGCGGCCTGACCGCCTGGCGCAGGTCGAGGACGATGCGCGTCCCGCCGCCACCCAGTTGGCCGCTGCGGATGGCGCGCACGGGGCCGTCCAGCGGCAGCTCGGAGAGCGTTGCGAGCAATTGCGCGTCGGGCAGGTCGAGGATCAACCGCTCGGGGGCCTGCAGGGAAAAGGTTCGATAACGCGGCGGGCCGTCCAGTTCCAGCACCAGGCGCCAGCTTTCCGAGGAATTCCAGGCCCGGGCCTGGCGGATTCGTACATTGGCGCTGGCGGCCAGGAACGGCTGGAGGGCCAGGCCGGCGAGCAGGCTTTGCAGGAGGCGACGGCGCTTCATCGACGAAATACCCGATTGCAAGGGTCGGCATTAGCTAATACGTTATATTATAACATTCAAGCCATTTCCAGGCCTTGCCTGCCCTTCTTCGAGTTCTCCATGAATGCCTTGACGCTTCCCGATATTGCCCGCCAGACCACCACCGCCGATCTTCCCCTGGACTGGGTCGGCATGCAGGGCATCGCCCTCCCCGTGCAGATCGGCGGGCAGAGGGTCGCCGCCGAAGCCGATGCCGGTGTCAGCCTGGACGACCCGCAGGCCCGCGGCATCCATATGTCGCGCCTCTACCTGGCGCTGGCCGAACTGGAACAGGGCGAGCTGGACCTTTCCCGCCTGCGCGCCGTCCTGCAACGCTTCCTCGACAGCCACGCCGGCCTGTCGCGTCGCGCCTACCTGCGCCTGCGCCTCGCGCCGCTGCTGCGGCGTCCGGCGCTGGTCAGCCCGCTGAGCGGCTGGAAACGTTATCCACTGGTGCTGGACACGCGCCTGGAAGGCGATGACTTCCAAGCCGAAGTCCATCTCGAGCTGACCTACTCCTCGACCTGCCCCTGTTCGGCGGCACTGGCCCGGCAATTGATCCAGGAGCGCTTCGACCAGGACTTCGCCGGACAGCCGCTCGATCATGCCAGCGTGCTCGCCTGGCTCGGCAGCAGCGCCGGCATCGTCGCCACCCCGCACAGCCAGCGCAGCAGCGCGCACCTGCGCATCGGCCTGGCGGAAGACTGCGTCGGACTGCCCCTGGAAGAGCTGGCGGATCTCGGCGAAAGCGCCCTCGGCACCGCGGTGCAGACTGCGGTGAAACGCGCCGACGAGCAGGCCTTCGCCCTCGCCAACGGACAGAACCTGATGTTCTGCGAAGACGCGGTGCGTCGGCTGCACCGCGCCCTGCAGGGTTATCCACAGGCGAGCCGGTTCTCCGTACGGGTCGTCCATGCGGAAAGCCTGCATGCCCACGACGCCGTCGCCGAAAGCCACTGGCAGCGAGGTGCCGCATGATCCGCAAGAATCCCTCCGGCGACCTGCCGGTGATCGACGAATCGGCCTATGTGGACAAGACCGCAATCATCTGCGGCAAGGTGATCATCCAGGCCAACGTCTTCGTCGGTCCCTACGCGGTGATCCGTGCCGACGAAGTCAACGCCGACGGCGGCATGCAACCGATCGTGATCGGCGCCAACTCGAACATCCAGGACGGCGTGGTGATCCATTCCAAGTCGGGTGCTGCGGTGACCATCGGCGAGCACAGCTCCATCGCCCACCGCTCCATCGTCCACGGTCCTTGCGAAGTCGGCGACCGGGTCTTCATCGGCTTCAACAGCGTGCTGTTCAACTGTCGGGTCGGCGATGGCTGCGTGGTCCGCCACAACGCGGTGGTCGACGGCTGCGACCTGCCAGCGGGTTTCTACGTCCCGTCCACCGAGCGCATCGGTCCGCGCACCGACCTGGCGAGCATGCCGCGGGTCAGCGTTTCGGCCAGCGAGTTCTCGGAAGACGTGGCGCGCACCAACGTCGACCTGGTACGCGGCTACAAGTCGCTGCAGAACGAGTTCTGAACATGCAAAGCCTGCTGATCCGCAATGCCCGGATGGTCAACGAGGGACAGGTACGCGAAGGCGATCTGCTGGTCCGCCACGGTCGCATCGAACGCATCGCCGGCTGCCTGGAAAACTGCGGCGCCAGCCGGGAGATCGATGCCGCCGGACGCTACCTGCTGCCGGGAATGATCGACGACCAGGTGCACTTCCGCGAGCCGGGTTATCCACAGAAGGGCTCGATCGCCAGCGAATCCCGCGCCGCCGTGGCGGGCGGCATCACCAGTTTCATGGACATGCCCAATACCCGCCCGGCGACGCTGAGCCTCGAAGCGCTGGCGGAAAAGAAGCGCCTCGCCGCCGCCCATAGCGTGGCCAATTACGGTTTCCACTTCGGCGTCAGCCGCGACAACCTCGACACCGTGGCCGCCCTCGATCCACGCGAGGTCGCCGCGGTGAAGGTGTTCATGGGCGCCTCCACCGGCGACATGCTGGTGGACGACCTGCCGACCCTGGAGCGCCTGTTCGCCAGCGTTCCGACCCTGCTGCTGAGCCATTGCGAAGACACGCCGCGGATCGAAGCCAATCTGGCGCGCTGGCGACAACGCTTCGGTGAACGTATTCCGGCAGCCGCCCACCCGCGCATTCGCGACGCCGAGGCTTGCTACCGTTCCACCGCCCTGGCGGTGGAACTGGCGCAACGGCATGGCACGCTGCTGCATGTCCTGCACTTATCCACAGCGCGTGAACTGGCCCTGTTCGAGGACAAGCCGCTGTGCCAGAAACGCATCACCGCGGAAGTCTGCGTCCACCATCTGCTGTTCGACGACAGCGACTACGCCCGCCTCGGCCATCTGCTCAAGTGCAACCCGGCGATCAAGAGCCGCGAGGACCGCGACGCCCTGCGCAGGGCGCTGGCCGGCAACCGCCTGGACGTGATCGGCACCGACCACGCGCCGCACGCCTGGGCCGAGAAGCAGCAGGCTTATCCACAGGCGCCGGCCGGCCTGCCACTGGTCCAGCATGCGTTGCCGGCACTCCTGGAGCTGGTCCGCGAAGGCTGGCTGTCGCTGGCCACCCTGGTGGCGAAGACCAGCCACCGGGTCGCCGAACTGTTCGCCATCGCCGATCGCGGTTTCCTCCGCGAAGGCTACTGGGCCGACCTGGTGCTGGTCAGCGAACTGGAGCACCCGGCGCTGGCCAGCGCCATGCCGCTGCTGTCGCGCTGCAACTGGACGCCGTTCCGCCACCGGGCATTCCACCATCGGATCGATACCACCATCGTCTCCGGGCAGCTCGCCTGGCACGCGGGACGCCTGTCCGACGATTGCCAGGGACTGCCCCTGCGGTTTTCCCGCTGAAGACCTGTCCACAGCCTGCTGTGGATATCCGCTCGCCCACGGCCCTAGCGCAGGGCTTTCACCGCCGCGCCAAGGAAGGCATAGGTCTCCTCCTCGCGATCGTCCATCTCCGGCTTCGGCCAGGCGCTCCAGACCACCGCCACGATCTTCTCCTTGCGGTTGATGTAGAGGTACTGGCCGAAGATGCCCTGGGCTTCGAAGGCCCCGCCGTCATGCTCGGGCAGGGCCTTGGCGCCCACCGGGAAGGTCCACCACTGGTAGCCGTAGCCGAGCGCGTATTCGCCATCGTAGAGCTTGCCCGGGGCCAGGTGGGAAGAAGCCTCGACGCGACTGGCACGATCGACCCAACCCTCGGGAAGGATACGTTCGCCATCGATCACCCCATCCTCGAGGACGAACTGGCCGAAGCGGCCATAGTCGCGCAGGGTCGCGCTCAAGCCGCTGCTGCCGATCTCTTGCCCGGCCGGCGATTCCAGTTGCCAGAAGCCGTCGCTCTCCATGCCCATTCGCGCCCAGATCCGCTCGGACAGGTAGTCGCTCACCGGAATGCGGGTCGCCGCGTGCAGCAGCTCGCTCTGCAGGTGCGACTCGCCGGTGCTGTAGGTGAAGTGGGTACCGGTCGGGTACTGCCGCGGCAGGCTCGCCAGCAGCCGCAGGATGCCACCGGGACGTTCGGCGAGCTGGGCGTCGAACATCTGCCGGCGGTCGGACTTCGGATCGCGATAGGTCTCGTTCCAGCGGACCCCGGAACTCATCTGCAGGACCTGCTCCACCGTCACCCCCTGGTAGGCGGAGCCGGCCAGGCTCGGCAGGTACTTGTCCACAGGCTGGTCGAGAGCCAGCAGGCCCTGCTGCACGGCGGCGCCCACCAGGGTCGAGGAGATCGACTTGACCACCGAGAACGAGGTCCAGCGCGTGCGTTCGTCGTTGCCCAGGCCGTAGCGCTCCAGGGCGACCTTGCCATCCTTGAGGACCAGCACGCCGCCAACGCGGTTGCGCCGCATGAAATCGTCGACGCCGTATTCCTCGCCGCCGATCCGGTAGCGCGGCGCGATGGCCACACCCGCCGGCAGCGGACGGACCTTGGTCCCCTTGTGGATAACCCGGGTCGGATAGACCTTGTCCATGTTCCGGTAGGTGTCCGGCTGGTATTCCGGGATCAGTTCATAGAGATCGGCAGCACGGCCGATCCGCGGGTTTTCCACAGCCGCGTCGGCGCCGGCCGAGCCGCTTGCCGAGACGAACAGCGCCAGCAGGGCCGGCCGGAAGACGGATATACAGCTACGCATGGTTTTCCTTATGACCGGAAGCAGCTCCGGCTTCGTCGTTTTTATGGATGTGGACTGGCGTCGCGGCTTATCCACAGGACGTTCAGTCGCTCGGGTCCCGTATCGGACACGCCCAGAGTTCGACCGCCGGGCGCTCAGGGTCCGGTGGACCGATCCAGCGCGCCAGCGCATCGCAGCGCCCCTGACGGCAGATCCGGTAGTCGCCGGCCTCCGGTGTGCGCCCCAGTCGCAACGGTTGCAGCGGCGGCACCCCACGGCGGTAATGCCAGGCGCCGTCACGCAGCACGGCGCCCTCGGGGATCTCCATCCCCGCCCCGCTGCCCCGCACCCGGGCCTCTTCCAGCAGCAGGCCGCGCTCGCTCAGGCGATAGTCTTCTTCCCAGAGCACCTTCTCGACCGTGTGTTGCCAGGCCAGGGTGAACGACTGCAGCGGCAGCGTCGCCCAGACGCTGCCGGCCATGCCCAGGCACAGCGCGATCACGCCACCGCCTCGCGCGCACGCTGGCGCCAGAGGTGCCAGCCGATCACCAGCGCGCCGAGGACGAAGCCCAGTTCGTCGCTGATCGGCAAGGCCAGGACCAGGCTGGCCCCCGCGGCGAACGCCACCAGGCGCTCCCACCAGGCCAGCGGCCCCTGCAGGTAGCCGATGGAAGCCATGCCCCACAGGCCGATGGCCAGCACCGCCTTGCAGGTGACATAGAGCGTCGCCCCCCAACCGCCTTCCTGCAGCATCAGCGCCGGGGAATACACCGCCATGAACGGCACCACGAAACCCGCCAGGGCGATGCGCACCGCCCAGAAGCTGATCTTCAATCCCCTTTCCTTGGCGATCGGCGCCGCCGCGAAACAGGCCAGCGCCACCGGTGGAGTGAGGTCGGCGAGGATGCCGAAGTAGAAGACGAACATGTGCGAGACGATCAGCGGCACCCCCAGTTCCAGCAGCGCCGGCGCGGCGATGGAGCTGGTGATGATGTAGTTGGGGATGGTCGGGATGCCCATTCCCAGGACCAGGCAGGTGACCATGGTCAGGACCAGCGACAGCAGCAGGTTCTCCCGTCCCAGGTCGAGCACGTAGCTGGCGAAGGTGGTGGCGATGCCGGTCAGCGAAATCACCCCGATGATGACTCCCACCAGGGTGCAGGCGATGCCCACCGGAATCGCATGTCGCGCACCTTCGGCGAGGGCGCGGACGCAAATGCGCAGGGTTTCCCGGCCGCCACGGACGAACCAGCAGGCCAGGGCCAGGGCCGCGATCACAACGAAGATCACTCCGATGCCGAGGCGGAAGAACCCCGCGCAGAGCAGCCCCAGCGCCACCCAGAAGGCGATGCGCAGGCCGAGCGAGGACACCCGCAGGATGATCGCCGAACCGAGGATGACGATGGCGGTCAGCGCCAGACCAATGGTTCCGGAGAACAGCGGCGTGCGCCCGGAGAACAGCAGCGCGATCAGCACCAGCAACGGAATCAGCAGGAACCAGCGCTCGCGGACGGCACCCCAGGCGCTCGGACACTGCTCGCGCGGCAGGCCCTTGAGGTCGGCCCGGCGGGCCTCGAGATGGACCATCCAGTACACCGAGCCGAAATACAGCAAGGCCGGGATCAGCGCCGCCTTGGCGATCTCCACGTAGGGGACGTTGATGGTCTCGGCCATGATGAACGCCACCGCCCCCATCACCGGCGGCATCAGTTGGCTGCCCATGCTCGCGGTCGCCTCGACGCCGCCGGCGAACGCCGGCTTGTAGCCGAAACGCTTCATCAGCGGGATGGTGAACTGTCCGGTGGTGACCACGTTGGCCACGCCGGAGCCGGTGATGGTGCCCATCAGCGCCGAGGAGAATACCGAGACCTTGGCCGGCCCGCCGACCCGGTGGCCGAACAGGCCCATGGCGAAATCGGTGAACAGGCGGATCATGCCGGCCTGCTCGAGGAAGGCGCCGAACAGGATGAACAGATAGATGTAGGTTGCCGACACGTAGGTCGGCGTGCCGTAGAGACCTTCGGTACCGAACGACAGCTGGTTGACGATCTGGTCGAAGCCGTAGCCGCGGTGGGCCAGGTCGCCCGGCAGGTGTTCGCCGAACAGGCCATAGGCAAGAAACAGCGCGCAGATGATCGGCAAGGCGATGCCCATCACCCGTCGCGCCGCCTCGAAGACCAGGACGATCAGCACCACGCCGACGACCATGTCGGCCTGGGTCAGCTCTCCGGAGCGCTGGATCAGGTCGGCCTCGAAAACCCACTGGTAGACCGCCGTGCCCAGGCCGGCCATGCCCAGCAACCAGGCCAACGGCTGCCAGGGGCGACGTATGCCGAAGGCGGGATAGCTGATGTACACCACCAGCAACAGCAGTCCGACGTGCATTGCCCGCAGGACCTGGGTGGAAATCAGGGGAAAGGCCGCGGTGACGACCTGGAACACGGAAAAGGCCAGGGCCACGGCGAACAGCGCGCGCGGCCAGTTTTCCGCCTCGAGGTGCAGCCCGTTCTGATGATCGCTCATGCATCGACTCCCTACAGCCGGAAACGCGGGGAACCCGGTCCGCCGCACGGACCGGGGCTACGGAGAAACGAGCCTCACTCGGGCAGTACGCCCTTCTCCTTGTAGAAGCGCTCGGCGCCGGGATGCAGCGGAATCGGCAGGTTCTTCGCCGCCTTGTCCAGGGCGATGTCCTTGGCGGCAGCATGGGCGGTGACCAGGCGCGGCAGGTTGTCGAACATCAGCTTGGTCATCTGGTAGGCCAGCTCGTCGCTGACCCCGGAGTGGCTGACCAGGATATTGTCGATCGCCACCGTCGGCACGTCCTGCTCCTGGCCGTCGTAGGTGCCGGCGGGAATGCTCGCGGCGTGGTAGGCCGGGCTGTCGATCTTCGCCACCACGTCCGCCGGGATCGCGACGAAGGTGATCGGCATGGTCGAGGCCAGGTCGCGGATGGCCGCCATGCCCAAGCCGGAGGATTGCAGCGTAGCGTCGAGCTGGCGGTTCTTGATCAGCTCCACCGACTCGGCGTAGGGCAGGTACTCCACCTTGCCCATGTCCTCGTAGCTCAGGCCGGCGGCCTTGAAGATCGCCCGGGCGTTCAGCTCGGTACCGCTCTTGGGCGCGCCCACCGAAATGCGTTTGCCTTTCAGGTCGGCCAGGGTCTTGATGCCCGAGGCTTGGCTGGCCACTACCTGGATATAGTTCGGATAGGTATTGCCGATAGCCCGCAGCTTTTTCAACGGCGCCTTGAAGCCGGCGTCGGCGACCCCGTTCCAGGCGTCGGCGACCGAGTCGCCCAGCGCCAGCGCCAGTTCTCCACGCCCGGCCTGCAGCAGGTTGAGGTTCTCGACCGAGGCCTTGGTGGCCTGCACCGAGGTTTTCGCGCCCTGGATATCGTGCCCGTAGATCTGCGAGAGGCCGACCCCTATGGGGTAATAGACCCCGCTGGTGCCGCCGGTGAGGATATTGATGAAGGTCGGCGCGGCGAAGACCGCGGTACTGAAGGTCACCGTTGCGGCAAGCGTGAAAAGACCGAAGCGTCTGCTCAGCGACATGGGAAGTCTCCTGTTCTTATCGTTGTTGTCGCGCTGTCGCGGAAGCGTCCCGGCTTCCCTCGACCGCGCAGGACTTCGTGCAGACTAGACCGCCCCGCCACGCAGGACAATCCGCAAGGACCGATTGCGCGACCGGCTCCGCAAGGGAGCCGGTCGCCGGCGTTCAGGCGTACAGGTCGCGCCGCGACCAGGGCAGCTCGTGGGAGCCATCCTCGTGGGGGCGAATGGCGAGGATCTGGTGCAGGTTGATCCAGCCGCGCTTGAAGCCGTAGGCACATCCGGCCAGGTACAGCCGCCAGATCCGCAGGGTTTCCTCGGGCACCAGGCGAGCCGCCTCCTTCAGCCTGGCTTCCAGGTTGGCGCTCCAAAAGTCCAGGGTCCGGGCGTAGTGCAGACGCAGGCTTTCCACGTCGACTACTTCCAGCCCGGCTTCGCTCATCCGCGCCACCGCCAGCGACAGGTGCGGCAGCTCGCCGTGGGGAAACACGTAGCGATCGATGAAGTCGCCGGCCCCCTTGCCCACCGGGCGGCCGTCGGTGTAGCGCGAGGTGATGCCGTGGTTCATCACCAGGCCGCCGGGACGCACCGCATCGTAGAGTTGCTGGAAGTACAGCCCCAGGTTGGCGTGCCCGACGTGCTCGAACATGCCGACGCTGACCACCTTGTCGAAGCGACCATCGCGCGGCAGGTCGCGGTAGTCCAGCAGCTTGAGGGTGACCCGGTCCTCCAGGCCTTCGGCCTTGACCCGCTTCCGCCCGAGCGCCAGCTGCTCCTTGCTCAATGTGATGCCAGTGACCTCGACGCCGAACTCGCGAGCGGCCAGGCGCGCCAGGCCCCCCCAGCCACAACCGACATCGAGCAGCTTCTCGCCCGGCTGCAGTCGCAGCTTGCGACACAGGTGGCGGAGCTTGGCCAGTTGCGCAGTGGCGAGGTCTTCCTTGCCGGTCTCGAAATAGGCGCAGGAATAGACCATTTCCGGATCCAGCCAGAGCTGGTAGAAGTCGTTGGACAGGTCGTAGTGGTAATGGATGGCTTCGGCGTCGGTGACCTTGTCGTGGCTTTCGCGAACCGGCGGCGCGCCGCCATCGGGTTCGCCGAGCGCTTCGCTGAGGGCATCGCCGATACCGATGACCTGGCTGATCGGTCCTTCGATGTCGAGACGCTTCTCGACGTAGGCCTTGCCCAGCGCATCGAGGCTGGGATGGGTGATCTCGGTTAGCAGCGAGGGATCGCGAATGACCATGGTTACCTGTGGATCCGGCCCCAGATCGAACGCCTGAGCATCGCCGATGCGGATCCGCAACGGCAGTTGCAGGGACAGCAACTCAGAGGGGAGCTGTGCAATCATGCCAAACCTCCTGGTCACAAGACGGAATCACTATAGTCCAGTACCTTGATAGAGTTTTGCTATCGGCTACTTAGCCTCCTATCTATCGATGCAAAACCCCTGAACACTCGGATTCAGGTTAGCAGCCAGTCTGCCTATGAATAATTGACAGTTTTGATATACAAACTTTCCCTTGCTGCAATAACGGAACGACGCATAGTCCGTGTCAAAGGAAAGGAAGCGATATAAGGAACGCCGATGAACGAGACCGTGTCCCTCGAAACACGCGAAGTACGCTTTCTCTCCGTGTTCGACTTCGACGGTACGCTGACATACCGAGACAGCTTCGTGCCCTTCCTGCGCTTCGCCTTCGGCAACCGAGTGTTCGTCCGCCGCATGCTGCGCATGGCAGGACCCAGCCTGGCCTATCTCTGCCGGCGTATCGGCCGCGACGACCTGAAGGCGCGCCTGATCGCCACCTTCCTCACCGATGTGCCCGTACATGTGCTGGAAGAGCGGGCGCTGGCCTACCAGAACCGCTTCTGGGAAACACTGATGCGTCCCCACGCATTGACCGCGGTGGCCGACCAGGTCAGCAGCGGCAGCACCGTGACCATCTGTTCCGCCTCCCCTTCGCTGCTACTCAGGCCGTTCGCCGAGAAGCTCGGGGTGCACCTGATCGCCACCGAGCTGGAAGTGGTAGACGGCGTACTGACCGGCAGGATCGTCGGCCGCAACTGCCGGCGCGACGAGAAAGTCTGCCGCCTGGAGCGGCACTACGGTCCGCTGACCCAATACTCCCTGCGCGCCTGGGGCGACTCGCGCGGCGATACGGAACTGCTGGCGGCGGCGCTGGAGCGCTTCTGGAAACCGTTCCGCTGACCTGTTGCCGGGTATGGTCTGGTCCGAGTATCAATCCAAAGTGGGAACCAAACCGGGGCGAATGTCGCGATATCCGGCAGGAGAGCAGAATTCGGCTAACGTTCCGATAGGGTAGTTTCTCCTGCGCTCCCAAGCCCGGGCGGTTCCGCTTGCGGCGATACTCCGAAGCCTTCTTCGATGAAATCGTGCACTGGCGCCCGGAATCTCGCTTCGTTCCCTTCTTTTCTCCCCGCCGTTCCCGCACCAGCCACACAACCATCCCTTCCATAGCCCGAGCGGTTCATCCCTGGCCCTGGCGCCGGCTCCGCGAGCCGGCGCCCCCTTGGCGTTCGTCCGCTCATTCAGCCAAAGAGAACATCATGAACCAGAAAATTTCCCCGCCTTCACAGAAGCTCGACGGCCTGTTCCTGCTGGCCCTGTCGATGGCCGTGTTCTTCGTCGGCGTGACCGAGTTCATGCTGTCCTCCATGCTCGGGCCGCTGGCGCAGGCGTTCCACACCACTACCAGCGGCGCCGCCTGGCTGATCTCCAGCTACGCGTTCTCCTATGCGATCGCCGCGCCGTTGCTGGGCTACTTCTCCGACCGCATGCAACGCAGGAAGCTGCTGCTGCTCGCCCTGATCCTCTTCGCCGTCGATACCCTGG
>NZ_JBBELR010000002.1:0-49745 GCF_037574945.1 Pseudomonas sp. KBN10P06128
CCGTGTTTCAGACGTTCGCCAGATCGAGCTGTCACCACGGTGAGACGGGGGCCGAAAGGCCCCCTACTCTCAACTAGCGGAGCAAAGCATGAGAATCGAGTTACCGAGCATATCTGAGCAGCAGCGCGCCATCTTCGAGCAGGCCACGCAGGATGGAATCAAACAACTGAGGGCCAACCTCGACGCTCCGCGCCTCCCGTCGCAGTCTGAGGTCGACGAACAGGCCTACAGCCGGGCGCACCTGTTGCGCGAGCATGAAGGCTGGGAAGCCCCGCACCCGGATGTTATCTGCGCCTACTTCCGACACTTCCAGGCACACTTTTCTGATTACAATACCGATGCCAAGTTGGCGGCGCTGCTTGGCCTGACCAGTGACCGACGTATCCGGGAGTATAAAAGCGGTGCGAGAACTATCCCTTACGGGGTGTGGCGGAAATTCCTAGTGATGACCGGCAGGGCTCCGCAGGAAATAATCCAGGTCTTGGCATTCATGGGATGACTGAATTTCAGTTCAGGAGCAGGCTACATGCCGCATCAGCTTGAATCATACGAACTCGAACAACTACAGCAAAATCCTGCTCTTCCGATAGTCGAAGTGCTGAAGGAAGGTCGCTACTTTACTGTCGATTGGGACTATCAGAGCGCTCCAGAATCTAGGGTTCTCTTCGATAGGAGCGAATATCTCGGTGGCTTTATCAACGGGGTTCTCATTGGCCTTGGTGTTGCCGAAAAGAATATTCGCTGCGCTAGTTCAACTACGGGAACCGTTAAGAAACTGGATGAGGGGCAGGCTAACCGGCTGGCCGAAATTTTGACTGGACTCCTTCACCCCATTGTTAAACAATCACACAAACGCTTGCTTAATCAGGCGCTTGTTATGAAGCATATACAGGGTGCAAAGGAGAACCATGATGTCTAAACTCGCTGCCTTCCGGGAAGCGGAACGCAAACTTCAGGAACAAATGCAGCTGCTGGAGAAGCTCAAGGCCGACAGCAGCCTGAAAAAGGAGCTGGAGTTCCGCAATGAACTGGAAAAGCTCATGAAGAAGTACGGCATGAGCCTGCGCAACATCATCGAAATACTTGATCCCAGCGCCGTCGCGAACCGGCCTGCCGGCCCGGCCTCCTCAATCCGTCGGCCGCGGGCGGTGAAGGTCTACCGCAACCCGGAAACCGGCGAGGTGGTGGAAACCAAGGGCGGCAATCACCGGGTGCTGAAATCCTGGAAGGAACAGCACGGCGCGCAAACAGTCAATTCTTGGCTTCAGGAGTAGAGGAGTTGTCATGAATGACAGAGACTGGCCAGTTGTTTTGGTCTTGGGTGTGGGGTTATTCATCAGTTTCCTAGGCTGGAAGGTCAAGACCGCGATTGGCGTTGACTTTACAGCAGGACTCTATTTCGTCTGCGGGGTTGCTGTAGCACTAGCCGTGTTTCTTTTCGCTTGGTGGCAGGGCATCGCGGCCATGGCTGTCGTTCCGTTGAACCTCGCAATCGTCTGGATCGGGTTCTGGCCAGCGCTCGAACAGCTCGGTGTGAAGAAACCGTTGTACGTAGGCTTGACCGCGATAAATATGGACCAGAACAGTGTAGAGTTGTACTGGTGGGCAGAGTGGTATTCTGAGTTGCTGGTCCTGGCAGTGATTCTTGGAGTTGGCTACTACTTGGTACTCGGTCGCCGGTACTGATCGGCCTACCATAAAAATGCCCCGCCGAAGCGGGGCTTTTTTATGCCGGCGTGACGGTCACGCCACGATATGGGCATCGTACAGACGCGGCACCTTCGGCTGAGCGCGCTGCTCTGCATGCCATAGCTCATAGGCCGCCTGCATGGCCAACCAGTGGCGGGCCCGGCCGATGCCGGCACGCTCAAGGCGCACGGCCAGGTCCGACGTGATCGAGGCGTGCCCATTGAGCACCTTCGACAGTTGGACCCGCGAATAGCCCAGGGCCTTGGCGAAGTCCGTGATAGTGATATCCAGCTCGGGGAGCACGTCCTCGCGCAGGGTTTCCGCAGGATGCGGCGGGTTGTGCATACCCATAAGTAGCCCCTCAGTGGTAGTCCTGGTAGTCGACCAGCTCAACATCCTCGCAACGAAGCGGTTGCGGCCCTTCCCCGCCTATCTGTCCGTTCTGATGATTACCTTCGCGCCACTACCGGTGACGATTGGACTGTTCGCACCATGCGTCGAGAGATCGCCGGATCCCGGCATGCAATCGGCGTTCTGTCCCGCGGAGTAGGTCTTTCCGTCAATGACCACGACGCTGTTTTCGCCAACCACGATCGGCGAGTCAGGCCCAGTGGTTGTGCAATTCTGCGCGCTGGCTGGACTGACTGTGGCCTGCGAAGCGGTAGCTGTAGCGTTCTCTTCCGATGCATTGCAGCCAGCGACAAGAGCGAGCGTAGCCAGGGCCAAAACAAACAAGTTCTTCATGGGCATCCTTTAACTCTGTTGCATGTGCTGGCCAATCTTCGCAGCCAGTTGCCGGAATTCGCTCCTGCTCATCAGTAGCCCACCTCCTTCTGGTGCCGGAACGCCAAAACATAGACCGCATCGGCAGCCGGTTCGTGGCGGTACAGCGCCACATAGCCGGAATCTCCGAAGGCAATCACCAGCTCACGCAGCTCAGGCATTTCAGGGAACGGTCGGCCAACGTCCGGGGCCGTTTCCAGCAGCAGTAGTTGTCTCTCGATGGCCTGTCCGGCCCGCCTGGTGGCTTCCGGTGCCTTGGCGGCCAGGAACCGCCGGCATCGCTCCAAGCCTTCCGCCGCACCTTCGGTGACGATTACTTGTGGCACTCAGGCACCGCCTTTTCGTCTTCAGTGCCCCAGGTATTCAACCAAGTACGCACTTCCTGACCGGTCAGGTGCCGTCCGGTTTCCTGATAGGCCGCCCAGGATGCCAAGGCTTCCTGCTTGAAGCTCTCACGGGCTTCCTCGCGCTCAACATACTGCTGAATGGCTTCGAGCATGATCCAGTGTGGCGAGCGGCGGCGCTGACTGGCGAGGTGTTGGACGCGGCTTTTCAGGGCATCGTCGATCTTGAGCGAGGTTGCCATTGCTGCTCTCCTATCACTTAGTAATACCAAGTGATAATTTAGACCTTCTCGACCTGTCCGGTAAACAGTCGGTTGAAATCTGCCGCTGCGGTGTTGCGCTTGTGCCTGACCTGAACAAAAAGCCCCGCTCATGCGGGGCTTTTGCTTGCGTGGCTCGCCGGCGTGACCGTCACGTCCGCTCGTCGACCGCCGGCTCGGCGCGCAGCAGGGCCTGGTGCAGCTGGTTGATGTGCTCGACCGCCTTGTTGCCCCGGGCCAGGTGGCTGACCAGGATCTCGCTGGTCTTGGTGAAGCGGTGGCCGATGCGCACGGTGTAGGAGCGCAGGGCCCAGCTGATGAAGCCGGTGAAGTACATCGCGTCCTCGATGTCGCGCCACTTCACCCCGCGGTAGCCGCGGCGCCAGGGCAGGATGCCCTGGTAGAGCCAGACGCCCACGTCGTCGGTGTAGAGGTGGACGCTGCGCAGGTAGAGGAGCTTGTAGACGAACAGTGCCAGGGCGATGAGCAGGACGCCGGCACTGGCCGCCAGGCCGAGCTGGTAGGCCTGTTCGCTCGGCGCCTTGTGCAGCGTCCACCAGCCGAGGGCCAGCGCGCCGGCGCACAGGACCAGGAACAGCAGGACCGGGCCGACGTAGGCCAGCCAAGACAGGCGGTAGACCTGGTGCGGAGTGGCGTTGCGGGTGGGGTGTTCGTAGCCGTCCATTGGGGGCGATCTCCTTGGGTTGCGGGGTAGGACTACAGCTCGACGCGGAATTCGCGCAGGCCGATCTTGGTGGCGTAGCGCTCCAGCTGCGTGAGCGAGGCGAACACGCGCAGCGGTTCGCGGCGTGAGCGTAACGGGTAGTGGTGGCCACCGCCGGCATAGCGCACCAGCAGCTGCCAGCCCTCCCCGCCCGGGCCGCGGGTGACCAGGGTGTCGCGGGCGCCGCCGGCGGCGATCAGCGCCTGCAGGGCGTCTTCGGTGATCGACTCGCGCATCAGCGACGTACCTCCTTCGGCGTGACGCCGGCGGCCAGGCCGAGGGCGTGACGGGCGCGGCGGATCGCATCGAGGCGCTGGCCGTCGTGGGGGGAATCCTCGAGGTTGGTCATGGGGAACTCCAGGGGGTGAACGGGGGTAGGTTCGCGCGGCCGCCAGTGTAGGGGGTTCTGGTAGGCCAGTGTAAGGGGGCGTGGTCGCCGGGGGTTGAGCATCTGGCGACCAGGGCCTGGCTGGGCGAGGGGGGTGATTTAACAATCTGCCCGTTATGAGAAGTTCGCCTGTTACGGCTAATTAGAAATGTCACCCTCGATCCGCTTTACCGTTTCGTTGCCAATCACCCGCTTGCGCTCGTACAGCTCGGCCATTTCGTCAGCGCTGAATAGCCCCGTGTCGGCAACGCGCAGAATGTCCATCGCATCGAGCATGCCCTGGGCATAGCCAATGTCGAAACGGTAGGTGCGTACGTCGTCGGCCTTGGCCAGCGCGCGGAACGAACTTTCCAGCAGGTGCAGCAGCTCGTCGCGCTGCTGTTGAGTGGTCGTCTCGGCACTCATAGGGGCGGGTTCCTTGTTGGTCAGTGTGACGGTCACGCCTGGGCTTCTTCCAGCGCCTGCACGGCCGCGTCCAGGGCGTCCAGCGCCTCGCCCAGCTGCTCGACGGCCTGCTCCATCGCCTGACCCTTCTCGCCCTGTTGCAGGCTTTCCGGCAGGTTGTCGAAGCCGTCCTGTTCTTCCTCTTGCAACTGCTCGATGCGGTCGCGCAGCTCCTGCACCTGCTCGGCAATCTCGGCGAGCTGCTTGCGGCGGGCCTTGTTCATGGTGGGGCGGGTTCCTTTCGTTCGTTGGGTGTAGCACTGCGGGCGGTCCAGGCCGATCAGCCGTCAGCAGGGAAGCGAATGTTGCTCACGTCAGCACAGACCGACTCCACCCAAGCCACATGCTGACGCCACAGTTCCTCCGCCGTGATCTCCCCCGCCTCGAAGGCTTCCAGCAGCATCGGCGGGGAACCAGTCAGCGCCTGGAACTGCTCCAAGGCCGCATTTTGCTCAGCACTGAGCCTCTGGCTGTAGCACTTCGCAGCTTGGGGTCGCTTCGACTGACTAACCGGCACGGCTTTTCTGCCATCAGGCCGCTCAGCGCCTTTCAGCTCTTGCCAGGACAGAAGAACAGCAACCTTCGCGCCGACTTCTTCTGCTGCCCATAGCTGGACCGCCTCAATATCGGTGTCGTACTCGATAGGATCCAACGTCTCGACTTGGCGTGTGTGGCGATTGGCCTTGTCAGAGTCCTCGTTAATGGACATGAAATGGATGTGGTAACGATGCATAGTCGCTGACTCCTCTACTGGCCTTCCGGCTTGTTGGACTTGCTCCTGCCTTTTGCCGGCGACTTCGCCGTGGACGCCCCAACATGGGCCAGCAGTTGGGCGTTGCTTTCCCGCAGACTTTCAAGCTCACCCTCGACGCGTGCTGCTCGAAGCCCAGCGTCTTGAGCCTGCTTCCGAGCCTCGTCCCGCTCGGCCTGCACCTTGGTAAAACGCTGCGCCTGGGTGTTCGCTTCGGCTGCGGCGCGCTTGCGCTGCTCCTGAGCCAGTTCGTCGGCAGCCTGAAGCCGGAACACCTCTTTCTGTGCCGCATCCAGGCGCTGCTGGAGATCCTCGGCGCGAGCCGCAATCCCTTCCAGTTGGGCGTCTGTCCTCCCCTTCGCCTCGGCCAACTCCGCCTTCGCGCGGTCGATCGCTTCGGCCGCCACCGCCTTCACCTGCTCCAGTTCGGCCTGGTGACTCTGACGTGCCGCCGACAGCTCATTACGCAAGTCGGTTGCCTCGTCCCGGGCCCGCTGAAGCTCGCCCTTCAGGTCCTCCACCCGCTGGGTGATTTCCTCGGTACGGGCCTCGGCCGTGTCCGCCCGCGTGGTTTCATGTCCCAGCTCATGCCGCAGTTCGGCCAGCAGGGCGTCCTGTTCCTCCAAGCGGCGCTGGACACCTTCCTTCTCCTGCTGAAGCCGCTCCAGCTCGCCCTGCTGTTCCTCGTACAACTGGGAAAGCTCGACCCGGGTGCTCTCCATATCCTCGCGCTCTTGCGCCCAGTCTGCCTCGGCTTTGCGCAGATTGGCATTGGCCAGCTCCAGCGCCTCGGTCCAGAGGGCCGCGCCCAAGCCCAAGGCGGCCTGATGCAAGGCCGGGGGCAACTCAACCTGCACAAGCTCGGGCTTCGCGGTCTGCAACTGCCGCCATTCCTTCATGACCCGCGTAACCGTGTTCATGTCCGCCCGCGCCGCCCGGCGCACATCCGGCACCGGCGGGAAGCGCTCACGGCCCAGCTCGTCATAGAGACGGTCAGCCTCTTTGAAGATACGCGCCCGTATTTCCGCTTCGTTGCTGAGTTGTTCCGTCATATATCCCCCTGGTCGAGGTATTTTCAATAATAAGAATAATAATTTAATTATTATTATTATGATACTACCGCCCGACGAACGGGATCCCCGCCCCAGCCCGTTAACAGGCACAAAAAAACCGGCCATCAGCCGGTTTCTTCGGTTTGGTAGGCGCCGCCGTGATGCGTCACGGCCCTTCTTCGCCCAGGTTGAGGTTGTCCCCCTCGGCCGCATGCCAGCCCTCAACCCAGGACCGCGAGGCAGCCTCTCCTTCGCTGCGCGGACACATATCCAGAGCCAGGCCAGCAATGAATGCCTCCCGACCCATGCCGTACCAATCGGCAGTGAGCGGTGGCAGCTTGCGGGGGTCTATCAGCGTCATGGGGTGAGTTCCTTTCAGGGCGTGACGGTCACACATACGGCCAGCGGCGCGGGCACTTGGTTCGCTCGGCGGGCTCCTTACGAATCCGGTAGATGATCCTGGCCCATTCGGTGAAATCACTTCCAGGGCCTATCTGGTCCTCGTGGTAAATGTCGCGCAGCGCCTCGCGCCGCTCGCCCTCGTCCAGCCACTCATTGAAGCTCAGTTCTCGTTCCATCGGGTCAGATCCTGCCGGCAACGCCGGCGCTTGGGTGGGTGCCCCTCGAACGCGGGGCGGGTTCCCTTCTACCTCTATCCGTTATGCGAGGAAACACACGGGCGGTTACGTCGGCGCCGGCGGCTCGCCCTGGGCGTCGTCGCGTTCACGCCGGCGCGATAGATGGCGAACGCCTTATCGATCTGAGCTTGTCGCTCCTGAGCGGTGATCAGCCCCAAACGATACTGTTGGAGCGCCTGGTCAACACGCTCAGTCAGTCGAAGACCGGCGCCCGTCACGGCTGAAGGAGTAGTCATCACATGGCTCCCGCCGGCAGTGCCGGCTGTTCGGTGGGTGCCCCTCGGAGTGGCAGGGCGGGTTCCTTTCGATTCGTGACGGTCACGCGGTCTTTGCCGGCCGACGGCGCAAGGCACGCAACACGGCGGCTTCTAGTGCTTCCTTTCCGCCGTAGTCATGGCGCTGCGAATAGCTGGCGTACAGCTTGCGCAACGGCAACAGCAGCTCTTCGATTTCGTGGAAGCGCTTGGCGTCGGCCTCCAGCTTGTCGGTACGCTGCTCGGCTTCGGCGGCTTCGTCGCGTGAACGCCAGTCGATACGGGCCAGATCGTCCGACCATTGGCCTTGGTAGGTGGCTTCGCCCAGCTTGCGCACCTGTTCATCTGAAAAGCTCGCGCCCCGGTAGATACCGCCAACCGCTTTGCCCTTCAGGGCACGGTATTCAAACAGCATGCGTTCGCCCAGGGCGCCGTTGACGACCACAATCACTTCGGCACCCATTTTGCCGCTCTTCAGCAGGCGGCGGCCTGTATACACATAATCGCGCGCGACGAACTCGGCGCCGCCTTCTTCTTTCTTGGCCATCGGTGCGGATTCCTTTCAGTTCGCTCCTACAGCGCGAGGAATGATGTGCACCCATATGATGTGCATCCAAAGCAGCAGGCTGCCCACGACGCCGAAGGCGAGGAGGCACCAGACCGCCAGTTCTGGCAGCATCTGTTGGAAAGGGTGTTTGCGAGGCGGTGTCTCTGCTTCAGCCGCCACAGGCTTCGATTCTTTGTTCATCCTATTTTCCTAATATTGTTCCGTTGCTTGCCCCGTACCGCAGGACAGTTCGCCCAGCGTAAGCTGGGCGAGAGGGTCACTCGGTGTCATCACCGTCAAGGTCCGAAAGACTATCGGCGAGGTCGATATCGACCTGGTGCTGATCCGTTTCGGCTACGACGACAAAGCTGCAAGCGCTGTCCTGCTCTCCTGCGGCAATGTGCTCCTGGAAATAGCTGTCGGCAACGAACTGCGCAGCGTCCTTATGATCCCCATCGACTTCAACATCAATGGTCCAGGTGACGGTATAAGCGGCCATGTGCAACTCCTCATTGGTTTGTTTCAATGAGGGTATTTTACCTTTTAAGGTAAAATTTAACAACCTAAATTTACCATTAAAGGTAAAATTTACTTAACTCGGCTGCACGCTGACTTTCTTTTCGCAGCACCGCTAGGCGCCGCGAGAACTGGCTCATGTTCACTCCATACTTCGTCCAGGCCTCACTGGCCTTTACGCCATTGACCAGGTGTTCGCGAAGCGCATCGATCAACGGCTGCGCTCGGATAGAAGTGCCTTCCAAGAGCAGTTCAAAATGCCGCGGGTCGACTTCTCCTGGGGTTAGAAAGGAGTCTTTGGCGGTTCCAGGTTTCATGGGGCTACGTGTCCTGTATCTGTTCGTGGATCCGCCTCGATACCGAGGCGGTACATCGGTTCGCCGTCTTCGTTGCGGATCCACGCCACAACTGAGCAACGGCACTCATTCGCCAAGTCCTGAGCCTCGCGGGCCAGGTCCTCAAGGTGATACTCCGCACGGCTGCATGAGATCCTGGACTCGTCCAGCAGCTGGCCACGATCGCTGTAGAATCCTACGTTCATCGTTCTATGAAGAGCTGCGCAGGGGTTTGGAAGATGAATCATCCATGGGGGAAAACCTCCTCGGGATCAGTCGTTTTGCTCATACTGTGCTGCCATTTGCTTGACTTGTTCAGCCAGCTCTGGCGGTAACCAGACACCCACGAAAACAAGGCCTGCGGCGCCTTTCTGCAAGTACGGTTCTACACGCTTCAGCGCTGAGTTGACGTTCTGCGCGCTGCGTCCAGTTTGCCGCGCGACTTCGACCGGCTTCACGCCATCCACGTACACGCTCCGGGCGATCGCCAGGGTGTCGGGGTGTAGGCGTTTCATCGCCGGCAGGCACTTCTCCCAGTGCTCCAGGGTGTAACGTTCTGGCATCGTTCCATTCGCTCCACGGCTGTTATACTGACGTCGCTCAGTTCGCAGAGCAAAACAGGGGCCCACAAGCGTTGCAGCGTTTGTGGGCCTCGCCTTTATCGGGCACGTCACGGTCAAAACTCAAACTCCATCTGCGGATCCTCCGGGTCACACTTTGGCAGGTTCAGGGGGTGACCCAGCTGCCGGCGAATCTCCGACAGCCAGGCCTTGTAAGGAGCATTCGTCCGAGGACCGAACGGATAGGCTTTCCTGAACTCCCGGCGCAACGCCTTCAGGTCTGATCGACCAACACGTCGAATGACCTCGTGGACAATCGGTGCCGCTTGCTCAACCCAGCTCATCACCTCCTTCCCTGCCCCGCTCTACACCCAACCTGGGGCTTCCTTGAAACCAGGTAGATCCTCGATAGCCGCCTCGCGGATCCGGGACAGCAGTTCGTAGGCCCGCGACTTGTAGTAGCCCGGTGCATCACATGAATTCCGATGGTACGTATCGGCAAGCTTCAGCAGTTCCAGCGCAGAAACCGACTCGGCCTGGCCGTCGAAGACGAATGGGATGCAGTGCCCTTCGTCATAGTCCAGGCCCCTGGAGCGGAACCGCACAGAGCGGATGTTTTCTTCGCGCAGGAGTTGGCCATCCTGCTGGATCTGCTGAAGTTCGAGCGCACAGGTAAGTCGATCGCTAGGGTAGACATAGCGCAGCAGGGTCGACAGGTGACGACAGCTCAGCACAAGGTTGGACTCACTCATGGGACATATCTCCGTTCGCATCGCAGAGCCCTTCGGAGCGGTTGCAGCCGCTGTTTCCGAGGGGGTTGAAGGGCCCGGCCGAGCCGGGCGCCAAGTGCAAGAGAAGTGTGCGATTAGCACCGGAGAAAATCAACCCTTTATAAACTATTTATTTATTCAGGGTTCATTAAAAAAGTCCGATTCGTCACTTCGGGGACCGAAGGTGCCAGGTCCTCAGCGCCGATGGCCACCTGCAGGATGTGATCGAGGTCGGCGTGCTCCACCAGCTGCTCACCGGCCGCGCCGGACGAATCCGCAGCACCAGGTCTTCAGCACCCGCGGATATCCAAGTGCGGTCCCTGAAGTGACGAATTGGCCTACTTAATCACCCCTGGACGGTCGACAAGGAAGTCAGGATCCGCAGGATCAACGTCCAGCAGCGAGGGCCAGGTGAGGCCGAGTTGTCGCCTGGCATGAGGCAAGCCGCAACCGGTGGCGTGACGATAGCGGCGCACGGCAGCTACTACATTCCCAGCCTTCACCAGGTCGACGCATTCCCGCCTGAGCACCTCCTCTGTCACCTCCTGGGAGGCGGCCTCAGCCTGCTCCTGCAGGCGGCCGATGAGCGCCCTCATGCCTGGGTAGTGCAATCGATCGGAATAGGCACGAATCGGGGGGATTCGACCCTGCAGCTGATCCTGATGACCACATTCAGGGCAACCGTCGTTGTCCAAGGGCAGCAACACGCAACAGACAGGGCAAATCACATCATCGAGCGTGAGTCTCTTCATGTTCCCTCCAACACGGCGTGAATCCGTAATCCTTTGAACCCCTTGGGATCCTGGGCGCCATCAATCGCGATGAAGGATAGCAACACACGTCTTCGGCAAACATCTGTCCCCGAAGTGACGAATTGCCCTATTCGAGTAGGTGTGGCAGTGCCAAAATACTGTATATACGCACATATAAAGGTAATGCCATGTCCTCCTCCCTACCACCGTTCAAGCCCATCACGCTTGCTGAGCTGCGGCAGATATGGGAAGCCCACCCTGCCCCCGACGTGCGCCGGCTGACTCTCGAAGTCGCCAGATACCGCCACGTCATCGCAGAGATAGATGGCCTGTATAGCAGTATCCACCAGTCATGGCGCGAGACCGTGGGCGGCGAACTTTGCGCCCTTCACCTACTGAAGGGCGTTATGGCAGCCGAACGTCAGCGGCTGTTGTAAGAGGGCATTACGTGACGCAGCAAGACGTTAAGATTTCATATTTACGAATTATGAATTCGTAAATATGAAATCTTAACGCTAATCGGCAATTCCTGTGACCCTCCGACGGTCCTCATCGGATTCATGATAGTCACCGTCGATCCCATGAAGCTTCAACCGGGCTTGTAATACTTCAACCGCCCGGAACGCCTTACCACGTTCAGCGACAACCTGGGCGTTCTCGCGCTCCAGTCCGCGAAGCCGCTCTGCCAACTTCGCCCGCTGCGCTTTTAGCTCATCCAACTGGCGGCGCAGTTGCGCTGCCGTGTCAAAAGCGCGGGCAGCCTCCTTCTTCTGGTAGTCCAGTGCAACGTATACGTCGGGGCTATGACCCAGCTGGGCAAGACCGTCCCGGGCGAACCAGGGCGTGGAGCCGAACACCCGCCCCAGGCGCTCGCGAATTTCGACGTTATCAAGCATCCCCTGATCAATGCGCAAAGTCTCCAAGGCGTCGACCGCCTGCCAAAGGTAATGCAGGTCAGCCAGCACCAGCGGGGCAGGTGACTCTGCGCCGTCACGCAAACGCTCGGCTTCGGCGCGGAAATGCTGGGCCAAGGCATACTGTTCCTTGAAGTCGGCAAGCCGCCGGCGCAGTTCTTCTTGCCACTGATCTCTCAGCACCTTCGCATCCTGGCTACGCCCTATTGCAGCCGCGTCAAACTCAGGTAGATCAGCGAAAAGACGCTCATACAACGCCGCCACCTTCGGCGCCTCGGATAGATCCAGGGCACAACCACGGAAGGCAAACCAGAAATCGCACGCCTCCAGCAGGTGACGCCGCTCGACGAGATCCAAGTTATACGGCTTGAGCCCTTCCAGTTCGCGCAACTTCTTGAGTTTTTCGCGGCGGCGTTTCTGCCGTTCGGCGCCGCTCAGCGGCTTTCTCGGGGCGGGTGAGTCACCGAACATCACCAGTTGGCCGTCACGCGTCACGCCGTCCAGCGCTTCGGCCAGCCACTGCGGGCGCTTCTTGATCCAGCGCAAGTCTTCTTTCGTGATCGGCTGCAAGCCTTCGGCCTCAATCTGAGCGGAAATCTCGGCGCGCACTGCTTGCTCAAGGCTGCGTCCCAGGTGATCACCGACAGTCATGTAGACGCCACGGTAGCCGGTAGAACTGATAAACGGCTTGTCGAAGTCAACCGCCGTAGCATCGAAACCGGGCGCCGAGCGCAGCCCCTCGCAGTCGTATTCGACAAGCACCCGCACGCCATCGACCTCGACCAAGAATTCGCCTCCCTGCCCCCAATGGGGAATCTGGCCAGGCTCGGCGGCGAACATCGCATCGAGCACCCGACCCGGCCTGGAGTCGTCGCCACGACACCCGAAGAAAGTGCAACCGTTGAGCTTGAACACAATCGCGTCATGCTCAAGGGCGGCACGCCGTCGCGCAGAGTCTTCCGCGGCGACAACCGCATCGTTGTAGATGGCTCGCACCACGCCAGCTCGCGCATGCATGGCCTCGGCATCATCCGGCAGGCTGGCCACTAGGGCCAGGAATTCGGGGTCGTCTTCCCGCTCCAGGTGCTGGCCTTTCTTCTTGCGGGGCTTGTTCATACGCACCTCACAATTAGTAATTATGAATTCATAATAATGTTATGCGCGAGCGCAATCGAAGTCAATAAATATGAATTCATAATTACTAGTTCATCATGAAAGGGTATCGCCACCCCGACAAGCCGCTGGCTCAGAGCGTCGCCGGCTCGCCCGCCAGAAAGTGGCCACGTGTACAGTTGGGAGTTCTTCATCACGCGCTGGCCAGCGACGTGCCACCTTGATGACGGGCCGCTTGTGAGAGTTGTTCATCACGCGGCGGCCGTTTTCCAGCACTACGGCAGCCAGGTCGATGGGAGTTCTTCATCACACGCGGCGCCAGGGCAGCGTAATCTGACGCACTCTTCTGAGAGTTCTTCATCACGGCCAACTGGCCAGGGGCAGCAGTACCAGTCACTCGACATGGCCATGCCGAGCTGGTCATTCGTGGGAGCTGTTCATCACGCGCCGAGCCGGCACCGACGACTGATTGCATGGGAGTTCTTCATCACGCTGGCCGAGGCCGCGGGCGCGGCTGGTGTCGCTGAAAATTCGGCCTCGCCAGAGCGCGCATAACGCGCGAACGCGGGCCGGGGAGGGGCGAGCCGTCGCCCAGGATGAGAAAATCGCTTCAGGGGCCTATCAGGCGGCGAGACGGCCATATTCTGAGCGCATCGCCCCGCCCCTTGTCTGAAAACTCGCTTTTGGGGTGTTCTGTCTGCGCTGAGGCTGCCAGTCCAGCGCGCACACGCGCCCGGTTGAGCGGTGAGGTGCAAAGCGCCTCGGCGCGATTTATCCGTGGACTTAGCGCCCCGTAGGGGTCGAGGCGCGAAGCGCCGAAGAGGGCGGCCGACTTGTCGGCCGGGCCGCTTAGACGGACTGTTGCACCGATCTGACAGGCAGCGCCAAGGTAGAAAGCCTCCCGTAGGGGCATTTTGGGCTGTTGCTTTGCTTTTGCTGTTGCTTTTCTTGCGATGTGTCAGGCAGATCGCTGATGGTGCGGCTTGCACGCAAGGTAGAGAGAGGCCGCCGTGGCGGCCAGCATTATTAAGACGTGCATGGATGCACGTCGAAGGCCGCCGAAGGCGGGGCGAAGCCAGGGATGGCGGAGGGTAGGCGCTGAGGTTCGACGCGCGCGGAGGTTGAGCTTATCCACGGAATCATGGGCATAATCTATCAGGGCTCTTCTCTTTATAAGGTTCTTCTAACTACGGGTAAAGCTATAGGGTGGAACCGCTGTTTTCGGGCTGAAAAGCCCGTGCGGCGCGGGTTTGAGGGCTGTGGAAAAGCTGTGCATGTGGGAGTTGTTCTCACGGGTTCTGAGAGTTGTTCTCCGGGGCCGTGGGAGTTGTTCTCACCCTCCTCTGTGGAAAAGCTCGCAAGCCATTGTAAATAAAGGGATTTTTCTTGGGAGTTGTTCATCACGGATAACTTTCGTTCTCCACTAAGTTGTCCACCGCGCAGCGGGCCGCCGTGGCGGCCGTGCGAGCTGCTGCAGGCGGTCGCCCAGGACGTGGCCACCGGCCGCGCCGGCAGCAACAGCTCGGCGCCGGCAGCGCCGTAGATGAAAGTTTCGGCCGCTACGAATGCCCGGAAAACCTTAGCGTACGATTTTTTCCGTTTTCTGCGGCCTCCCCTAGATGGCCAACTGCAGTACAACCCCTCGCCGGGGGGCAGAGGGCAGGGGGGCAGAGCTTCCCCCTGTCCTCTGCACAGTAGGGTCTGGAAGGCCTCTGGCGGCGTCCAAGCGCGCTCCGCTCGCCACCGGCACCCGGTCCACGCCCTCCAGCGCCTGCGGCGCCTCCAGGCGCGGCTGCGGCCTTGGATGGCGGCCTTGACTCCACCAGCGGCAAACACAACATCTTGCGTGGATCTGCCAACGATCGGACACAACATATGGGATCGGTGGTGGCGGAAACGAAACCGCCCGTGAGAGTTGTTCATCACGGGCGGCGAGTAGGATGGTCGGCGAGCGCGGCGTCACAGAAGGACAGTAGGAGGGGGGGGAACGCCTGGGCGAATCCGGGGAGGACTCCAGCCCGCCACCGACCGAAAGGGGTAGGCGTGCGATTCTATCGCAGCGCCTGGACGTGAGGGGAGCCCTCCAAGCGTATGAGCTGCGCAACGCGCTGCAGGTACGCGAGTCCGTCAAGGATTGGCGAGCAGGAGTGCATCGCGTAGGCCACGCGCAGCGACGTTTCCTGATGCTCCATCACTGGCCCCCGAAGGTCAGTTCGCCCTGGGCGAAATACTGGCGAGATACGTGGGTGGGGGAGGGCAGCAGGACAAGCCCCTTGTCCGTGACCTCGATGCGCGCATTGGGGTACGTCACCAGTACCAGCTTGAGGGCTTTCAGGAATCCTTTCTTGAAGTCCAACACCGCGCGCGGGCTGGAATAGTTGCTGCCGAACTGGCCCATCAGGGCTTCCCACGGGATCGGCCGCGTCTTCTTGTTCACGTAGAACATCCGGTACGTGAGCCAGGTGTAGATATCCATCGCCAGGGGTGCCCGGCGCAGCGCTCTGTATGCGCGCATGTCGATGGGTACGGGCCGGTCAATGCACTCGTCGTAGAAGTTCTGCGTCAGCTTCACATAGCTGCGCCAGGCGCCGGCCGTGTCCGTGGCCTGCGGCGTCCATAGCATGGTCTCGCTCTCGCCGGCAGGCGGATCGGGCGGGAGCTGCAGCGCAGTGTCGCCGAGGTCCAGAGGCATGGCCGGATCGCGCAGCGGCTGGCCATCTGCCCCGACAAGGCTGAGGGCATTAGGCCGTGGCCGCTCGAAATCGAAGTCGCTTGAATCGAACTCCGCGTCGTCGGCGATGGTGACGTTTTTCAGCTTGAAGCGGCGGCCCGTGCTCTCGGCCGAGGACGAGACGTTGACCATTGAGCCGAACAGCCTTTTCATCTGCTCGGCTACGCGCGTGCTGCTGCCGCGCTGGCCACCGCCGCGCTGAACCTCCAGCACCTCGCGCAGGAAGTAAGATAGCGAGTCGCCCAGCTCGACCACGCGCGAGCGCGTGCGAACGGCCTCGGTCGTTATCCATGCCATCAGCAGCCGCGGATAAACGCCGTAGGGGATACCGCCCGAATAGCCTGCGATGATGCGCAGCGAAATATCGCCGTTCTTGCGCGTGAAAACGTCCGTTTTCGGGTCTTTGTAGGGCATGGTCGCAATGACCAGGGCGCGGGTCATGAAGCCCAGAGCGCCTGCACTCTTTGCGTCCTCGGCTTCGATGGCAAGGTTGGCCTCGATCACCTCTTTAACCCATGCCGGCGTCCGGGCGCGGGTGTAGTCGCTGATGACTTCGCGGCGCTGTGCGTTGAGGTCTAACTGCCCCTGCTCTGCGGTCTGATCTGTCATTTATGGCCCTCCCTCGCTGTACTTGTCCCCACGTAAGGGGGCTCTGGTTGAAACTTGCTTATATTGACATTTAACTCCGGCCGCGAAAGCGTGGACGCAAAGGTTTGCCGGCGCCGGTTTTAAGGCTTAGCGTACGACTTTTTTCCGAATTCTGCGGGATCCCCAAAAGAGCTTATAGCCATTAAAAATGGGTCATTGCGGCCCATTCAGACAAACCAACTGCCAACTCATAGTTATGAATTGGCAGTTGGTAATAGTGAATTACGAAACGATATACCCTTTGGCCTCAAGAGCGTCGCGCACGATAGCAGACACAGTCTTGAGGCCTCCGTTCTCCCGCTTATTCCTAAGCGCAGCATCCTCCAGTTGCTCGATCATTGAAGGTGGCAAGCTGATGGTGACAGGCTTCGCCTTCTGCTTAGCGGGCTGCTTCGAGCCATATGGACGCCCCGCCAGCTCTCGCGTCAGAGCCTCGATTTCGGCGGGGGCAGGGGTCTGCTTAGCAGGTTTGGTGTTCCTACTGTCTGCAATCACCGGCTGCTCAGCTCCGGCTTTCTTAGCAGCGGCAGTTTGGCTACGCGGTTTAGCCACCGAACACCTCCTTGGCGAGTTGTGCGATCTCAGCAGCTGCCTGAGCGTTGTCGCCCTCCAGTACTGACTGACCATTCGAAATCGCATCCCGGTACGCCTTCCTATAGAAGCCGACAGCCTCAAGACTCTCGATCGATGGGAACTCCTGCAGGTAGTTTAGAAATTCCTTTCGCTCCGTCTCTTTGACGGCTGGATTGGTGCTCGCCATGCTGTGGTAAGCAAGCACACGAAGCTCAGGGTTCAGCACTCGTACCCGCTCAAACTGCTCCTGGAGTTCCTCCATGGTGTCGAGGTCCAGCTGGCTGCACTGATGGGGAGCGATGATGACGTCCGCAACGGTTGCACCTGAGATAAGTTCAATCGAGTTACGGCCCGCTACGTCAACCAACACATAATCGAACTTTGCGTCCAAAGTCTTGAGCGTGCTTGCGATGTTCTCGCGCTTCTCTACCAGAGTGATCATCGGCAGAATCTGCGACTCCTCACGCTCAGCATGCCACTTTGCACTTGAGCGCTGAGGATCCGCATCGACCAAGCAAACCTCTTTGCCTTCCCGGCGGGCGAGAGCTACAGCAAGATTCAGAACGGTCGTAGTCTTCCCCGATCCGCCTTTGTTGCCACCGACAATGACGATCATGACGCCTCCATGTAAGCGTGTAAGGTTGGTAATTCATAATTATGAATTACCAACCTTGTGTCAACACCTCTGGAGCAAGCTTGCGTCAGTCAGGCTCGGGGCCAGTCTCCTCGATCTCCAGCACCTCCACCTCGGCAGGAGCACTTGCGGACAGATCCTGATCGCGCTCGGCCTCTCCTTCCTTCCACTCTCTGAACTCCGCCCGTTTCTCCTTCGAAGACAACTGCTCGAAACGTTCTGGGTCAGCGGCCAACTGCTCCTTGGACCACTGCTTGAACTCGCGCTCGGTCGCGCGCCTGGCGATGTTCTTGTCGTGCTTCGCCTGCAGGTCCGGTAGAACCTCCGGGCTCGCCTGCTGCTCTGCTGCGCGTTCCTTCGGCGTGAGCGCTGATTGCCGCTCTTCGTCACGGGTAACAGGCGTAGGGGAGGGCGCTTCGCTGGCCATCTGTGCTTCGAACGCTCGGTCCTGGGCTTCGATCGCTGCGATCGCAGCATCCACATCGATCCAGTCGGTTTCCTGGCGCTGCCGCTCTTGGTCCTCCAGCTGAGCCTTCTGTGCTTCCTGCACAGCGTCCGGGACTGCACCATAGCGCTGCTCCGCCTGCTCTATGAGCGACCGGGCCAGTGCGTAGCCAGGCGAGACCAGCAGCTCTTCGCGCAACACCGGGTTCAGGCGCTCGGTACGGTCACGTACCACCTGTTGGAAGGTTGCCCGGTAAGCCTCATGCTCCATCAAGGATGCCACCCGCTCGCGGCCGGCCTCGCTTCCATCCTCGCCAAAGAGCACCTGCACTGCATGCTCCTCTGCGCGCATGCCCAGCATCGCCGGAGCCGTGCCCACCTCGGCCATCGATAGCCCACTGTTTCGCTCCCAGCGCGCCTCGCGCGCCAGGATCGCAGAGCCTTCCCCAGCATCCACGGCATGTGCGGCTTCCGGCGTGACCACCTTCCCGGGCTCCCGCTCGACCTGTCCCGCCTCTGCGGCCACCTCTGGCGCCGAACGCGCCACCGGCTCCGCCGCCCATCCTCGCCGCTGCACCTCGCGCTCCAGCTCCAGCCCCGTGCGCTCGTCCCGGGTACGCACCAACACCGGGACAGTGCCCATGTCCTTCAGGCGAATCGCCTGGCCCAGCCTGAAGTCTTGTGCCTCCATCGCGTCCTTCAGGCCGACGCCCCAGTACATCTTCTCGCCGGCCGCCGTCATCAGCCGCACGTAGTAGCTCATGTTCTGCTTCGGATCGTGCTTGTAGGGGGCGTCCCCATGGTCCAGCAGTACACCCTTGATCACGCTGGGGTCGTCCACTTCAGCTTCGGCCGAGGCTGAAGTCTGCTCCGGCCCGACAGGCTCCGGCTGGTCCAAGTCCGCAGCGGTGATAGTCGCCCCCTCCCGTTCGGCCTCGATCTCGGCGCGGCGTTCAGACAGCAGCTGGTTCATACCCTTGTCGGCGAAGTGCACGTCCAACCCGTTCTTCGCAACCGTCTCGACGACCAGGCGCTTGAACTCTTCGCTACCCTTGATCGTCAAGGTGCTGCCGAAGCGTTCCTTGGCCAGCTCCAGGGCGACTTTCACCGCGGATTCGCTCATCGCTTCGCGCCTCAACGTGATCGCCTTGCCGGTGTCGACGAACAACGTCTTGTCGGACTGCTTGTCGAGGTAATGCACGTTCTGGCTGAACCTCGCCCGCTTGGTGTAGAGGTCGGCAGCGCTAAGCTCCCTCGCTCGCTCGCGCTGTTTCTCGGTGCTCACATCTTGCTTCATCCGCTCCATCAGGCGCTGCATGCGCTCTCTTGCCGGGGCTGAACTACGCCCCCCGCTGATGGAGTTCTCCGGCGCGTCGTCGTTCGCGCTCAGCAACGCGCGAATCTCTTTACTACCCATACTGCGGTCCTCTTCTGGTGGTTGAGCCAACGTCGGCTCCTCGATCCGCTGACGCGCCTTCATACGCTCGAACGCCAACACCGCCAGGAGCTGCTGTTTCTCCTGGCGGCTGAAACGTTCGTCGGCAAAAAGGGCGCGGCGGGTTTCATGAAACTGCTGGTCGACCCGCCACAGCGCCCGGCGCTGCGCAGGTCCGATCTGGTTCTCTTCGTGGCAGCGTAGGAAGTACCCCGCCACAGTCGACGCCGCCTTCCCTTGAGCCCTCCAGGTTTGTTTGCCTCCAGCTCGCCGGACTGCCATAGGTAACGGGGCCGATTCCACGCCCGCACTTCCGAACAAGCGGCTCGCGCGCTGCTCCAGCGCCTTGATTGAGGCGCTGCGCAGCGGATTGACGTAGGGGGGAGGGGAGGGGAACCTCAAAGCCAGGCCAGGACCGGGCTTCCACTCGAAGTTCTTTCTGTCTCGGCTGGGTCGGCCGGGTCGGCTGGGCCGTCCACCAGGTGGTCGCCGGCGAGCAGAACTCGCCGTAACGGTAGAACCGGCCCCCGCGCCAGAGGAGAGTTCGGCCGAGCGCTGCTGCAACGCGAGCATCGACGTGTCACGCTCTGGCCCGCCGGTGGAAACGGGAGGAGGAAAGGGGAACGTCAGTCCTCGTCCTGCAGACGTTCGATCTCGCCCTGGGGCTTTTCCCTCAGTCCGCGAAGGAACGGGGGCAGATCGTCGCTGCGATCCTCCTCGTCCTCCAGTCCTTCCTCCTGCTCTTCCGTGGCGTACAGCATGTCGCAGTCCAGGATCTCCTCCTGGTTCTTGCTGTCCCAGGTGAACGTATGCATCGTGCGGCAGTAGCAGCGAGCGGTCACCTTCGCCGTATCCCTCCCTGTGATCTGCCACATCGCGGCCGGACAGGTCTTGCAGGCCAGCGGCAGATCTGGAAGTGCTTTCTCTTCCAGCTTCAACAGGACTTCGCTGATGACTTCCCGCTCGTTCGGAAGTATGTAAGCCATACTGTTCTCCATGTTTTAAATAGAACTGTGATTCACGCTGCGCCAGTAGGTCGTGACGTTGCGCAGGTGATGCTTGGTTGTAAAGTTTTCTAAATGAAGGGGTGGCCTTGCTTACGTACTTGATTTCTTTGGCTCGCTCCGGCCAGGCTCGCAGGCGCTCGTTAATTACATGTCTCTCCAACGGCGGCTTCTTCAGTTCACGATGGACGATGAAGCTGTCGTGAAAAATAGTGTCCTTCAGATTGGTGAACTTAGCGTCACCGGGTAGCTTTACAGCAAGGTATTCATTCTCCTTTCCTTCATTGCGCACGCGAGTTTCCCCGAACTCAGCCACCAGGTTATGGAACTGCTCGCGAGTGCGCACATCCCGCTCAACGATCAGTGCAACCAGTTTTTCTTTGAAATCTCTGTTTTTGCCGCGAAAGTCGTCTCCTTTGTACCTGGACAAGATACTCGAAGCATCCGTTGGATCAATGCGTATGCGATCCCGCGGGGAGGTAAGTTGATACTTCTGGTTTATGTATTCTTGAAAGGCCTCGAAATAAGCAACATGAGAATCGTACATTCCTCTTGGGTTCATTTCCCTGTCAGAAAGTAAATTACGCCGTGGAATGACGACGTGAATATGAGGCTTCCGAACTTCCATTTCGCCCGTCGCCTTGTTCTTTATTTCCTTTAGCCTAGGCAGATGAGCCTCGGCGTAAAAGTTGTATTCCTCCTTTCTGTACGCAACCATTAAGAACGATTCAAACTCTTCAGTTATCGCCTGTAGTGTTTCCCGCGGAATGTCGTCCTCCGCAAAAGACAGGGTGAAAGTCACATAGCGCTCTTGCCCTTCATCTTCAATGGACTGGTATATCCGCTGGGTTAAATCCAGGTCTCCACTAAGAATTACGCGCTCATCCAGTTCTTCGCGCGAATAATCGCGCCCGGCCTTATTCCCTTCCTCTAAATACTCCTTGACTCCGTTGTTATAACCGCTAACCCGAATCAGCATCGTCCACCCCCGATAAAAGTAGGGCATGAATTGCCGCAAGGGAATTCATGAGTTTGAGGTATAATCTTTCGGAGACAATTTCAGACTTGTAGGCCAGGTGAACCCGATGTGCTAATTGGTTAAGGTTGTTGCTCGCCTTGTTGTACAGAAAGAGTAACTTAGCATTGTCCTTGGATGGAGCAACGATAGTGACTTGATCCAGCCTCTCTAAGAGCAGCTTCCTAAAGAAATCGGACTTACTGATGCCCAGTTCCTTGAGCTTCTGTTCATAAGGGGCGAACTTTTCGTCCGGCACGCGAAAAGCCACGACCTGGCTACGGGCCGCCTTCTTGTCCGACATGTGATGACTCCGACGATGACTGACTCGACCGACTGGCCGCTTGCTTCGCAGCGTTACGCTGCGCGGGGTTTCAAAGGGGTGTCCCCTTTGGCACGTCGATTGTTGGAAGGGGCTTGCCCCTGTAAACAATCGGTCACGTGCCTCTGTTTTTCCTGGCGATATTCGCCACTAGACATACAGTAGGCAGAACATGGCATTGCATAGACACTCTCAAATCATTACATCCTGCAATCTAGACATTACCTGCCGATTCATGGCATACAACGGACAGTTCATAGACAGGTGATAGACAATGAGCCGATCCAGCCTGCAAGAAACCCTCCGTGCTCTCTCCTCCGGCACCGCCAATCGATCTCAGACAGCCCGCCTGAACGAGGTCTTTGATGATGTTGAGCGGGCACTGAAAGCGGGCGTTAGCAGGAAGGCTGTGCATAAAGCCCTTCTCGACGATGGTTTCACCATGAGCTTCGCCACGTTCGAAAATAGCCTTCACCGCATTCGTAAGCGCCGGGTTAAGTCAACGTGCAGCACGCCACTCGAAGCCCCCCTGCACGAGCCTGAACCGGAGAAACCACTGTGAAAGACGAAGACCTCCCAACCATCTTGGAGCCTGTCATTCAGGCCCTACGCTGCTCGATCAGTAAGCAGAAAGCCATCAACAACAACCTGCCGTTGCTGGAAAGCCTTCGGACCTATGGCTACTCCCATGCACTGATCGCCGGGATTCTCTCCAAAGAGTCCGAGAACGGGATTACTCCCGCGCTTCTGGCCTCGATGATGTATCGAGCGAGAAAGCGCAAAACTCATATGAAAGGGAGTAAACACCTTCCAGCAGCACCCGTTGAAGCTCCGGCAGCAAGTACAGGCTTCCGGTTTGGCCAGGGAAAGGTTGACCCTAACGCACCAATCCGAAGAAACACCTTCGAATGGGACTCGGTACCCAACAAAGAAAAGCTCTACGGTAAAAAGGAATAGCGCCTCCTAGAGGCGCTATCTTCACTTCTTGGATGCCTTATATTGGGTGTACCAGTAGTTGGCGTCCTTCATCGCATCCTTCACCGCGAAGTATGAGTACCCACCAACCCCCAATGTGGTTGAAGCAAAGAAGAAACACAGGGCCATCACGATAGAGAACTTGGTGTGGCTGACACCTTTGCTCCCCTCCAGGCTTTCCCGAACCACTTTCACCAGTTTCTTGGCCTCGGTATCTCGCACTTCGACAAGGGCGGTTTTCCCCTCCTCAACCAATCGCTCAACAGTCTGCTCGGCATCTTCGACGGCGCTCGCGATTTTCTCAATGCTGATCCCCATTTCACCAGGTATCTGCTTCACCGCGAGCACCAGCGGCTCCGTCATCCGTTCAAGCACTGCCTCAGTAGCAAACACTACGCTGAATATTGGGTCCTCTCGGGACACCTTTATATTCAGTTCAGCTAGGGCCCGCTTGCGAACCTCGTCCAGCACATCCGCCTGGCGTTCACTCATCGTCGATCACCTCCCTGCCGAATACCTTGTCCAGCTCGGTGAAGATATCGTTATACACTCGGCAAATTCGGCTCTTCGCAATAACTCCGAAGTCCTCGGACTGCTTAACCTCCTGTAACGTCAAATGTGCCTCTAGAACATTACGAATGTCTGCCGTGAAGGCGTCGCTGTTCCTGTCAATGACAGGACATATTCCTTGGATTATGTCTGAATTGCCCAAGATCAGCTCTGTCTTATCAAGTGGCTTCCCATCAAAAACGGGAACTCCCCAAAATTCATTCTGCCAGACCACCACTTTAGTGTTACTTTGCTCGGCGCGTATCATTTCAATGAGACGCTCCAGGCCATTAAAAGTATCATCCTTCGCTTGGCCAGCCGTAATAACAGTGTGGATATATAGCTGCTTACCTGCATCCTGGAGCGCCGACAACATACAGTTGTCACTGATGAACTTGAGCATCGGAATGAAAGTAGATGCGCCGTTATCAACGATGCAAACATCATCCGTGGATAAAAGCTCTTCAAACAGCGGATCAAAGAGCTTTTGAGAAATCACACCACCTTCCATGATCTTTAGCAAGCTGACATTAAGCGCCGCGAATTGGTAGAACGAACTGTTCACCGGATCAGTATCAGCACATGCCACGTTATATCCGCGCTCGATAAAGTACTGCGCCAAAGCGCTAGCGCTAAAAGACTTGCCGACGCCGCCCTTACCTTGAAGAACAAGATGAGAAGTATTTTTCATTGGATAATCCACTATAAATAACGGCGACCTTAGCCGCCGCACAGTTGAAGTTATTCAGTTTTCGCCAAGGTGACCGCTAGAACGGAATGTCGTCGTCGAAGCTGTCGTTGTCCTGGGCAGGCGGCGGCGGAGGGGAGGTCTTTCCTTTGCCCTTGTCGTAAGTCCCTCCTGACGCCTTGCCTTTCCCCTTTCCTTTGCCGCCGGCGGGAGCCTCCGTCGGCGCAGCAGCGTTACCCGTAACGTTGTCGTCCGCGCTGTCGCCTGCACTTCCGCCAGGCCTACCGCCAAGCAACTGCATGTTGCCGTTGATGTCGACCACGATCTCGGTGGTGTAGCGATCCTGACCGTCCTGGCCCTGCCACTTGCGGGTGCGCAGGCTGCCTTCGACGTAGACCTGGGAACCCTTGCGCAGGTACTCGCCGGCGATCTCCGCCAGGCGGCCGAAGAACACCACGCGGTGCCATTCGGTGCGCTCCTGTTGCTGGCCGGTCTGCTTGTCCTTCCAGCTCTCGCTGGTGGCGAGGGTGATGTTGGTCACCGCATTGCCGTTGGGCATGTAGCGGGTTTCCGGGTCACCACCGACGTTGCCAACCAGGATCACTTTGTTAACTCCACGTGCCATCTGTATTACCTCTCTCGTTCAAATCGATAGAAAGGGCGCGCATGGGTCTGTCCTGCATCAGCCCCCAATCGCGCCCAGCTGTCATCGTTGTTCCACTCGGCCACAACTTCTTCGAGGGAATGGCCGCTCACCATTGCCATGCGACACTCCTGCACCCGGCATTCAATCGAGTGCGTGAGATCTCCTGCGCCGCCAGGCAGAGTCCTGACGGTTGGTCGTTGGTGGCATACCGGGCACCCCTTGATACGGTCCTGTTTCATGGATGAAGTCCCAAAGTCGTAGGGCTCTGCCCTACTACCCGCTCTCGCCGTCGAGGACTCGGGAGCATGGGCGATGAAGCTGCCCTTGCTCCCGGTCGAAGGCTGTTTCTTTCCAGTTGGCGTCAAGTGTTCGCTGCGCCCGTGCCTCCGTTCAGCGGGTCGATGAAGCCGACCCGCCGAGCCGGGGGCGCGGCACCTGACGCGGTTGCTGATGTTTTTGAGGGGGGGGGGGAGGGCAGAGCGTTACGCGTAACGCTTCCCGTTGGTCTTGCTGGCCTTGCTGGTCTTCGGAAAATCGAACGCAACCTTTCCTTGGCCATCGAGGCGCAGGGCGGCGTCGAAGGCCTTGCCCTCTTTGTTCTTGAAGCCTTTGATCAAGCTGGTCTTGCCCTTGCTGAGTAGGCTTTCGAGGTGACTGGTGGTCAGCTCTTTCCCAGCGATGCTCGGGTACATGCGAAACTCGCACCCCTTGCACCCCACCACCTTTGCCGTCCTTACCAGCTCGCCACCGCACATGGGGCAGCGCGCCGCCAGCGGCTCGACCCCAGCACGTCCGGCAATGGGCATGTCGCCGAGATCGATCGTGCTGATCTGCTCACCGATGAAGGCCTCCAGCTCGTCCAGGAAGGCATCGACGGACAGCTCGCCACGCTCGATCATCACCTGCTGCTCATGCCACAGCGCCGTCATGTCGGGGGTCGTTGCGATCCGCGGTAGCGCCTGGATGAAGGCCACTCCGAGGGCCGTCGGAACCAGCTTCTTCTTCTCGATCGTGTAGAAACCGCGCTCCTGCAGCTTGCCCAACATCGCCGCCCGGGTGGCAGGGGTGCCGATGCCGCCACGCTCTCCAGCCTTGCCATCGTCGCGGTCCAGCAGCAGCGCCTTGATGCGAGGATCCTGCACGTATTTGGCCACCTGCTTCAGGTCTTTCAGCAAGGTCGCCTCGGTATACAGCGGTAACGGCTTGGTCTTCGCCTTGGAAACCGATACATCCAGGCAATGGCCTTGCTCCCCTCCAGCGAGAGCCGACAGTTCCTCGAACTGCGTAGCCTCCACCTCGCCCTCGCCCTCATCCTCTTCGCCGGCCTGGCTCGCCTCATCGGCTACCTCGCGCAGCAACTGGGTCCAGCCCGGCGCTGTAGTCTTGGTCGCGCTGGCCTCAAACACATGACCCTGCACATCAAACAGCGCCTTCACGGCCAAATACCGCTTCTCGCTCATGAACTGCACCAGGTACTGCCTGACGATCGCCAGGTAGACCGCTTGCTCGTCGGCGCTCAGCGCCTTCATGTCCACCACTACCGCGGTCGGGATGATCGCGGTATGCGCCGACACCTTCGAATCGTTGAAAGCCCGTCCCTTACGTCCTGGGTCAAGCTGCTCGAAGGTCGTCCGCAGCTCCGGTAGTGCTTGCGATAGCGCCGCCAGCGTTCCCGGCGCCTCGGCATGCTGCTCGGTGGACAAGTAGTTGCAGTCCGAGCGGTTGTACGTGATCGCCTTGTGCTTCTCGCGCAGCACTTGGGTGATCGCCAAGGTCTTTTCCGCATTGATCCCATGTTCACGGCTCATCTGCGCCTGCAGGTCCAGCAGCGAAAATGGCAACGGTGCGACCTGCGATTTCTCTTCCTGGACGACCGACACGACTAGGCCCGGCTGGCCGCGACACGCGTTCGCGATGCTGTTGGCATAACTCTCTTCGAGGATCCGCCCCTTTTCGTCAGTCGGCGCGTCATCCGCGACCAGCAGGCGCCCCCGGATCCGCCCCTTAAAGTCCAGCGCTGCCGATACGTTGTAGTAGAAAGAGCCCTTGTGAGCCGTGTGTGCGAGATATCGACTCACGATCAGGCCCAGGATCGGCGTCTGCACCCGCCCCACCGACAACACTCCTCGGCCCCCCCGCGCCTGAACCGCCAGGCTGTACGCCCGCGTCATGTTGAAGCCGTAAAGCTGGTCTGCGATGCTCCGCGCCTGGCCTCGCAACGACAGCCCAAGGAACTCGCTGTTGTCGCGTAGATTACCCAGCGCCTTCCGTGCCGCGGCGGCGTTCAGGTCGTTGATCAGGATCCGCTTCACCGGTCGACTGTTGCCGAAGTAGGCCAACACCTCGTCCACCAGCAACTGTCCCTCTTCATCTGGATCCCCGGCATGCACGATCTCATCGGCCTGGGCGATCAGCTGGCCGACCACATTCAACTGGTCAGCTGTTCCAGGAATTGGCTGATATTTCACCGGCCGCAGCTTCATCGGCAAATCCTCCGCATTCCACTTCGCGTATGCCGGGTTGTGCACTTCCGGCGGGGCCAGTTCGAGCAAGTGCCCAACGCACCAGGTCACCACGTCCTGACCACACTGGATACTGCCGCCTCGACGTTGACCGCCGCCCAGCGCCTCGGCGATGACTTGCCCGAGCTGGGGTTTCTCCGCAATGAACAACCGCATATAACCTCCTTGCCCACCCTTCCGCGCACGACGGACAGCCGCATCCGCGGCAAGCCAACTGGCCCGCCGGCGCGTAAGGAAATGGTTTGTGATGTGAAAAATGCTGATGGAAATCTGAGTTCAGATTTCCGCTACCGCTTGTTCCGCCTGGCTCGCTTCGCTTCCCTCGGCCAGCGCCTCGGCGTAGGCACGCACCAATTGCTTGCCAGCCCGCAAGGCGGTGGTCGATACGCGTCCATGCCGCCCCCCCTCATGCTGATCCCACCGGGCGTGCCCCTTGATGACCCTGAACCCGAGTGTGGAACGCCTGCCGTCCGGCTCCCGTACCGCGTACACCTGGTACGCCCCCTTGGCGCAATGCCCGTCATACGAGCCAACACAGTGGCCCATCTCGTAACCCTCCTCCGCCAAGGCCCGGCTGTTGTTCAGCGGGGTGAACACGATCCCCTCGATGACCGTCTCGCCCAGCAACGACGACCACTGCAAGCCCTTTTCGCCCTCCAGGTGCTCAATAGCGATGCGTTTGTGCCAGTCCTCGGAACGCCGCAACAACGCCGGCCAGGTCGCATTGCGCTCTGGCTGCCCACGATCGAACCCTTCATTCATCAGGTAATCGAGCATGTTCGACACATTGCCGGCCTCGCTGCGCAACCAGCCCCGCACGTAACCGTGGCCTTGCTCCTTCCAGAGCATCGCGCAGTGGATCAGATAGACCCGCAAGAGCTGTTGCAACTGCCCCGGATAGCTGCCGGCATAACGCTCGATGCTTTCCTGACGGCGTTCTGCCGCTCGAAGCACGTGGACATACGCGCACACCGGTACCCGGACACTGACCTTGGCCAGCGCCAAGTGGGTAACGATCGCTCGTCCTCCTCGCCATTCCTTCACCACCACGCTGCTGGCCCGGCTCAACCAGCGCCACGCGGCGCCGTCGTCGAAACTGCATACCCGCCAGTAGTCGTCACCCTCGATACCCGCGCCCCAAGCAGGGCGGACAGGCCGCCGGTCTAGCGCCGTGAATCGGCGCCCCCCGCGCACCCACAGCTTGCGCGAGAACAAGTTGTTTCGCGTCCACTGCTCCGGATTGATGCGACGTAGCAGTGGCAGCAGGTTTCGGTGTTCCCGAGCGACCTTGAGCAGCCCCTCCCGCCACCGCGCATAGCTCAGGTAACGGGTGAAAGAGCAGTTCCGATAGTCGATGACCCGCATCGCCGACAACACCTCGCCATCGAGGATGTGTTCGAAGAAGCCCGCGCGCAACGCCCGGGCACCGGCCTGCATCGATTTCGATTCCAACAGCCCGCCCTTCCACCGGTACACGCCCGTCTTCCCTTTCCCTTTCACTTTCACTTGTTTGCCGATGTAGCGCTCAATCATTCGGTAGGCCATGTGCGCGGCCGACATTTCCTGCTGCCCGGGTGCCGGCACTGGAAACGGCGAACCTTTGACCTCCACCCATCTAGTCACCAGGCGGCGATACTGCGGCAACTCGGCATACCCCGCTGCGTTCAGCGCCTTCCAAATCGCCTTGCGCGCAATCTCCCGCCACCAATCGAGCGTTCGGGTCTCTCGGACCGGAAAGAACGGCACTTCCGGCCAGCCCGCTAAATCCTCCACCTCTACCCACGCGTCATGAACCAGATCGTGTTCCAGGATCCGGATCGCCCCGTCGGCATAACGCTCGATGCGCCATAGATTGCTGATCGTCAGTTGCCGAACGCCCTCCAGCTCCGCATACCGCACCAGGCGGAACAGCTTGTGCGTGATGATGAGGTCCTTCGCCTGGCGGTAAACCTTCGCCAAGTCGGCACGTCCAAACGCTTCACGCGCGGCAGCCTCCACCCTCGGACCACCCCTGACCGCCGCCACCTCCCTTAACAACATTCAGCACCTCCTTCCCCTGGCCGACCAACGCGCAGCCGTCCCCGCGGTACGCCGCGAGGGCTACCGATGAAGCGGTCCAGGGGAGTGAACGACGTAGAACGAATCAGCCGGGGACGCGGCCGTACTTGTTGAGGATCTTCGACTTCGCGGCCGGGTCAGCGCCGAGTGCACGAGCAGCTGCATCGGGGTCAGCCTCGGAACAACCGTTCAGGTACTGCTTGCGCTTCTCGAACGTCGGGTTCGATTTGAACTTGCCCTTCTTCCTGACCTGGATGCTGAAGAACTTCTTCTCCGCCGCCCGACACTCACTGCCCCCACTGTTGCCGGTCGTCTTGCCGTACATGCACAACGCCACTTCGCAGGCGCTCATCGCCTGGGCCCCCGAGGAGAGTCCCACTGCTCCCGCGAGGGTCAGCGTTACCAGTAACTTTTTCATGGTCACCATCCTTTCACGACGCCGAACGACGCGCCCGACACCGCTTTGCTGGTCCCGATAGCGCCGCGGAACGTGACCACGGTCGAGTCGTTCACGTAGTGGTTCAAGCCGATGGCCATCGCCGACGCGCTCTGCACCGTCCCCATGCCGAAACCGAACTGCGAGCGGCCGAGATCTTTTGGCCCAATGCCTATCGCCGCGGTGGCCATGGCCAGCGCGCCGATCGCACGGTACTCCTGCCGCATCTGCTGGTTCTCTTTGCGGACATAGTTGTAGGCGCCGGCGAGTGCATCGTTGAACGAGTTGTCGAGTGCATCGATGCGCTGGTCGGTGTAGTGATTCGCACTGTTCAGCGTGTTCACGTCGCCGGCGTACATGTCCTGCCGGATTGCCACTTCCCGGCTGTCTGTGTACTGGTTTGCGCTGTTGAGCGTCTGCAAGTCAGCGGCCTGCATCTGCGAGAGATTCACGGCGTCGGTGGCGGCCGTGCCGGCACGAACGTTCGTGATCTGCCGCTCGCCGCCGGCGGCGCCGACAGACACGGTGTTCGCGCGATCGGCAACCGACCCCGCACCGAGCGCAACGGATCCTGCAGCGGTCGCGCTCGATCCTTTGCCTACAGCGACCGAGCCGTCCCCGGCCTCTACTCCGCGCGCGACCGAGTAATCCTCAGTATGGCTCTTGGCGCTGGCCAACGTCGCGGCGTCACCATCCGCCCGCGCCTGGGCCTCGGCATCGACACGCTGGTTGGTATGGTCCTTCGCGCTGGCCAACGTCGCGGCGTCACCATCCGCCCGCGCCTGAGCCTCGGCGTCGACACGGCTGTTGGTGTGGTCCTTCGCGCTGGCCAACGTCGCGGCGTCACCATCCGCCCGCGCCTGGGCCTCGGCGTCGACACGCTGGTTGGTGTGGTCCTTCGCGCTGGCCAACGTCGCAGCGTCACCATCCGCCCGCGCCTGAGCCTCGGCATCGACACGCTGGTTGGTATGGTCCTTCGCGCTGGCCAACGTCGCAGCGTCACCATCCGCCCGCGCCTGAGCCTCGGCGTCGACACGGCTGTTGGTGTGGTCCTTCGCGCTGGCCAACGTCGCGGCGTCACCATCCGCCCGCGCCTGAGCCTCGGCGTCGACACGGCTGTTGGTGTGGTCCTTCGCGCTGGCCAACGTCGCGGCGTCACCATCCGCCCGCGCCTGGGCCTCGGCGTCGACACGCTGGTTGGTGTGGTCCTTCGCGCTGGCCAACGTCGCAGCGTCACCATCCGCCCGCGCCTGAGCCTCGGCGTCGACACGGCTGTTGGTGTGGTCCTTCGCGCTGGCCAACGTCGCGGCGTCACCTTCCGCCCGTGCCTGGGCCTCGGCGTCGACACGCTGGTTGGTGTGGTCCTTCGCGCTGGCCAATGTCGCAGCGTCGCCATCCGCCCGCGCCTGAGCCTCGGCGTCAACACGGCTGTTGGTGTGGTCCTGGGCAGTTTTCAGCGTCGTCGCGTCACCATCTTCCCGGGCTTTCGCTTCAGTCTTGATCGCGCTGTCAGTGTGGTTGTTCGCGCTCGCCAAGGTTGCAGCATCGCCGGCGTGGCGGGCTTGAGCCTCGGCCGCCACTTGCTGATTCGCATGATCGATCGCCTCGCCGAGGACGCGTGCGTCCTCTTGTCCGCGTGTTTGCGCTTCGTTGGCGACAGCCTGGTTCGTGTGGTTCGTGGCCGTGCTGAGAACCCGGTTATCCTCGTCTGCCCGCTTCTGCGCCTCTGCGCTCACCTGGGTGTCGGTGTAGCCCTTCGCCGCGGCCAGGGTCGCGGCGTCACCGTCCTGGACCTGGCCGAGATTCGATGCATCGGTCCGCGCGGATCCTCCGGCAACGTTGGTGATCTGTCGTTCGGCGCCGGCGGCGCCGACAGACACGGTGTTGTCCCGGTTGTTGCTAGACCCTGTGCCGAGGGTGACGCTGTTGCTGGCCGTCGTCGTGGTTGCCTCACCGATCGCAACGGATCCCCGGCCCGTCATCGTATGACCGTTGCCAACAGCCGTGTTGCTCTGCCCGGTGACGTTGTTGCTGGAGCCAATAACCGTTGTTGTCCCGTTCGCCGCATCGATCTTGTTCGAGTCCCCGACCAGTTGGCCATATGCGTTAGAGACTGTGTTGCTCTCGCCTTTAACTGCGATATCGCTGTTGGTGACGGTGTTGTAGTTGCCAATGATCTCCGACGACATAGTGTTGTTCAGGGTGTTGTGGTTACCAACGATCACCTGGTCATTGGCCGAGGTCGCGCCCGAAAAGTGGGTATCGCGGTTGCCGGTTACGCTGTTCCCGTCGCCAGTGACAATGGTGTTCGTGAACCTGGAGTCAACCGTATTCGCAGCGTGAGCCACGCCTGTTGCGGTAACCATCAGGGCGACGCCCGTGATGAAGTGTTTTTTCGAACGGCAATAGAGTGCCGCCGCACGATTAACGCGCCTGCACATAGAGTTTTCCTTTCAAATAAGTGTGTTGCTGATACAGCCCTTGCGAACTGCGACGGTGTGCGCTTACTGCTGCGAGTTTTTGGAAGTGCTTTTCTGCTGTGCACTTTTGGAAGTGCGCTTCTGTTGTTCCGCTTTTATCTGTTCGTCATGCGGTGCCACCACCGCGGCAGTCTTCTCCTCGATCCGAACCGGAACGGTGATGTTCTTGAGTTTCTCCAAGTCTGCTGTCGGCAGCGCCGGCGGGGGCATGTTGGCCCGTTCCTGGAACACCGGCTCTTCGTACCAGAAAATTTTCCGGGCCCGAATGCTCAGCGACGGGTGTTCCTTCGTCGCCCCGATGAAGATCAGTTCCTCGTCATATGGCAGCTCGTTGACTTCCTGCGGCAGCATGAGCGGGCGGGCTTGCTCGCTGTAGCTGCGCCCCCTGGTGCGCTTGTCGCCGTAGTTCACTGAATCATTCGCGACTCGAACAGTGGTGTTGCCCAGCCGCTTGCTGTACTCGGTAGCGAGTTCGATATCGTTCGGCGTATAGACGATCTCGGCGTGGAACGCCTTCATGATCCCGTCGCCCCCCTCGCGGCCGTATGTACGTTCGGCCCGGAGCTGGTCTTTGCTCTGAAAGATGATCAAGAAGCGCAGACCTGCACCACGCATCAGCGCCGGCGCTGTTTCCATTACCTCCATCCGCCCCATCACGGCGATTTCATCGATCAAGAACAGCAACTGGTGCTTCAAGCGCAGCGAGCCATCGGCACAGTGCCCGCCCTGCTCGGGTAACACCTTTGAGTTCTCGTTGATCGCTTGCGAGAAGAACAGGTTCATCAGCGGCGCGAATTTCTTCAGCGCGTTACTCGTCACGCAGAAATAGACGCTGGTCTTCTCTTCCCGGGGCTTGGAGAAGTCGATGTCATCGCCCGAAAGAGCCCACGCAACCGTCTTCTCGCCGTATATGGCCAGCACGTCGCGCACAATGTCGCTCGTAGTCGACCAGCCCGAGGACTTGTTCTGCGAGGCGACATAGACGCTGTACAGCTCACGCCGGCATTCCTCTGAAAGCGCGTTTTCCCCGTCGGATCGATCGCTGATGACTTGCTGCGCCCACTGCCCCAGGCCGGTCCCCAACGAAGCCAGCTCGTAGAGCTGCGGCAGAGTGCAGGGCAGCTCTGGCGTTTCCATCAGGTACAGCACCAGGGCGCCGAACACGTTCGCGGCCTTGTTGTACCACTCTTGGTTTTTCGGGTTGTCCGACACGAACAGCACGCTGGCCAGGCTGCGAATGTCCCCCAACCGGTACAGCGGATCCCGGCGCAGGCCCGACAGCGGGTTCCAACGGTGGGTCTCCAGACGTTCCGGTGAGAATCGGAAAACTTTCTGCCCCATCGCTGCGCGGAAGCCCGCCGTCGTATCCCAGTTCTCGAACTTCGGATCGTTAACCACGACCGAATCCGGGTAGCTGAGCAAGTTCGGAATGACGATCCCCACACCCTTGCCGCTCCCTGGGGGAGCGGCAAGCATGACGAACGTCTGCCCGTAGGTCGCCAGGAACGCGTCTTTGCGCGGATGCTTGCCGAGCAACAGCGGGGGATACTGAGTGATTCGCCGCTGCGGCCGGGAAGGACTGTACTGTGGCACCCCTGCCGCGCTAGCCATAGTTGACCTCCTCGGCCCTCACGACGAAAGCCAACTCCCGCGACGGCAAGCGACTCTGGATATCGTTATCCCGAGGCAGCAGCCGACCGGGTTCGATAGTCGGCATGCGGAACTGCTCGCAAATTTCGACCGGCGACACAGGCCTGCGGGTCCTGTCGTCGAACGACGGTGGATCGAAGGTCGCCCGAGGGTAAGACAACCCAAGAGGACAACCTCGCTCCTTTGCTTGCTGCAACAGCACGTCGGTGACACGGTTCGGGAAGTCACCCATCTCGAAGCACAACCCGTTCCACAACACGGGGTAGTCCGTGACCGCATCGAACTCATCATCGAGCACGACGTATTCCACCCGATGCTGCACAACAATCTCGCCGGCGATCTTCCAGCGGGTGATGACAGTGAAGTACGGCACCTGGCCCGGCACGTCGATCAGCAACCCGTTCGTTGCCTTACGGCCTTTGTTCCGGCAAGCCACGTAGTAGCGCTTATTGGGAAATGGCTGGCGGGCCACTACGTCGTGCCCACCGGCAAGCAGTAGACCGAACTCTTTCACCTGCACGTCAACTAAATCGCAGGCAGAAGGGAAGGACCTAGGCACTAAGAGCCTAGGAGCGATGTGAATCAGCATGATTTTTCTCCGAAGGAGGATCCCGGCAAGCGGGAAAAGACGAAGTTGTGAAGCGCCTGCAGGCGCCTACTGGTACTCGCCGCGGTACTCGAACAGGCGCAGCTCGCGTTCGTTGGCGAACCGCGCGTCGCCGTGCAACGACTGTTTCGTTGAAAAGCGGCTCATGAAGGCCAGCAACGTGACCCCTACCGGCAGGAACGTCAGCGCTGCCGTTACGCACCAGGACCACGGCACATAGAGCAGTCGAGGATCGGACAGGGGCAGCTTCGAAGCCACGAATAACGTGGTGAGCCCCACATCCCCCGGGTTCGCATCGGTCAGCCAGAGGAACAGTGCACCACCGGCATACAGCCCGCCGATGAAGAACAGCAGCATCAGGACCAGGACCAGCAGCACCACCTTCCACCACACGATCAGGCCCTCCCTTGGTTGAGCAGGGCCAGTTTGGCCTCCGGCTCGTAATGCACTTCAAGGATGTGGGTCCGTTCCATGTAGACCACGACGTCGAAGCTGATCCGCACTTGGCGTTCGATGTAGGCCATGTCCAGGCCCTGGCCGACCGCGGACTGCTTCACCAGGCCTCCGACCCGGGCATAGCCCGACACACTGTCGTTGGCGTGCGCCGTGGTTACCGTGCCGGGGTTGCCGGTGTTGAGGATCTCCATGAAGTGCCAGGCTTCATCGCCCGTCAGCTCGGCCAGGAACAAGTGGTCGGGCTTCATCCGCAGACAGCTCGCCACCAGCTCCTTGGCCGTCACCGTCGCACCGTACAGCAGGTGGACGTGGTTGGCGTGGAACGGCAACTTCATCTCGTTGATCTCCTCGATGGTGATCAACCGCCGGTCACGGGGGAACAGGTCCACCAGGGCTTTGCCGAGGGTGGTCTTTCCCGACCCGGGGCCGCCGAAGATGATGATGTTCAGCCGGTGCTGTATCGCCAGGGCAAAGAACTCGCTCCAGGCCCCGGCCGCGTGCAGTTCCTTCAACTCACGTTGCCAGTCCGCAAGCTCGACAGTCGAAGTCGCCACCGACTGCGCCTGGTCGAACCGGCCGCTGTCGATGTAGTCCTGCAGGCTGAATCGGTCGAGGGATGGCTTGCGCACCGTGAGCGATATCGTGCCCTTCTCGCATGCAGGAGGCATCACGATCTGGCAGCGCTCGCCGTTTGGTAGCTCGACGGTGTGGATGGGCGTCTCTGCCGAAAGGTGGCGGTGGCTGTAGGCCGCCAACGCGTTCGCGACCTGCCGACAGAGGTCAAACGTCAGCCACGGCGCATCTTCGCGTTGCCACCCGTCTACACCTTCGGTCCAGATCTCGCCGGGACGGTTGATCGCCACTTCACTGACGCCAGGCCTGTCCAGCCGCTCACTGATGCCGGCCTTGTTCAGGAAATCGCGCGCCAGGGTCGAAGCATCGAGTCCATACCCCGTTTTCTCTTCAGCACTCATGAAGCCTCCTTATCGGTTCTCGAAGACCGTGGAAAAGTCGATATCGCGGGCAACCACTACGGTCATGACAGTGCCCGGCAGGATGTAGGCAGTTGGCGGAATGTTGATGCTGTTCTCCAGAGCCCGATCAGCCATGTTCTCGACGCTGCTTTCGGTGTTGTTCACCGTGTAGCCATCGGAGTTGTTCTTCTGCGAGCGGTTGACCAGGATCTGCATGCCATCCTTGAACACCGACAACATCACCGCGCCCATGAAGCGGTCGGCCAAGTGCTTGTCGATGTAGGCCTCGGTGCCGCTGGCCCCCATCGGCCCAGCCCCCAAGCTGTCCAGTCGTGCGCGTACTCCAGAGGCGGTTTCCAGCTCGGTCCAGGCCGTGAAAACAGTGGTTTGGCCTGGCTTAACCTCGATTCGCTGCTCTCCGGTCAGCCGGTCCCCGGCTTCTGCGATCACCGTCGACCCATCCGCCGAAAGCAACGGCTCTGTGAGGCGGCATTCGGGCAGGCTCGGGTAGTTCGTAACGATCGCTGTGTACAGCACGCAAGTGGTGTACGTGTTGTGCCGCACAAGGTACTTGCCCGGCGGAGCCAGGACAGCTTTGCTCGGAACGAAGGTAGTACCGCCCAATTGGTCCAGGCGTGCCCGTCCACTGTTCGTATCCGTATCCAAAGCCACGCCACCGCTTCCTGAGTCGGCTTGCCCTTGTCCCATCAGGTCCAAGGCTGTCGGCGGCGTGCCGGCGCCCGCTGCTGGTCGTCCTGCACCTGAGCTGGATCCGGCGGTCGAGGAGGCGTTGTAGGCCGAGCCACTGGCAACCTGGGCTTGCACCACAACCCCACCCGCAAGCTTCCGCTCCAGAGGGCTCGGCGGTACATCCTGATTGCTGGCCGTGGTCGTCGAACCAGCCGGAGTAGCAGAGGTAGAGGTGCTACCTCGCTCGACGTGCTCCGCCGGTGCCTCCGCCGCCGGTGTCCTTGCCGCTTCAGCCTCCGCGGCGGCCCTCCGTTGCGCCTCTTCCATTTCCCGGAGCTTCTGCTCTTTGATCCGCTGCATCGTGGCATCGTCCTGTTCCTGGACTTCCAGCGTTGCATCAGCCTTGACCTGGCTCTCGTCGATATCGCTGGTGTCTGAACGCATTTCCGAGATAACCCACATCCAGCCGGCAACGATAATCGCCACCACTACAAGAACGAGCACTCCGATTCCCACGTAGAGACCGCTCCGTCCCTCACGCTTGATCTTGCCCTTGCGCAGGTCAAACGCCCCGCGCGCCTGAGTCGACGCTTCTGCCGCTGCATCAGCCCCCTGCACCTGGTCGTCGGCCTGGTGGTCTTTCGGGTCGAGCGGTTCAGTGTTGGAGGTCATTCTCGTCCTCCTTCCCTGCCGCTTCTTCCTTCTTCACCTCCGCGATCAGTCGGTCGATCTCGCTGCCACCGAACAGCACCGGGAAGACCACCAAAGCGGTAACGACTATCGACCACAAGACCGCCCCGGCTTGCCACCAGCCCTCACCACCTGGGCTTAGCAATGCCGCCATGTCCTCGACAATGGACAAGGAAAGCCACAGAGCCAGGGCAAAGCTGAGACCGGACAAAACCCACCCAACGGGCCTTAATTGCAATTCCCATTTTTTGAAATCTTCAATGCTCGGTTTCATACTTGATCTCCTTCATAGCACTCGACAGGCTGATTACCGCTCGTACTAAGCAGGTAAAGCCGAGCATCCCAAGAATCCCCACATCAGAAAGGAGCACAAACACCATCGCGGATCTCGCCAACTCTCGAACGAGCAGCCCCCATTGATTGAGCGCGAACAGGATCAGGAGAACCAGAACCATGTGCAGGCACACGACCAAGAGTTCGATGCACAGCACGTCCAGCATTCCGTTACTGTTCCGTTGCATGTTTCACCTCCCGCACCTCTCCCGTGGTGGTGCCGTCGTAGTTGTAGAAACCGCCGCCCTGGTGCCGCGTACGCACAGCCAGTACCTGCCGGTTCAGTCGGAAGCGGTATTCGTCGCTGATCCCGTGGACGACGACGATGTTGTGTACCTGGTGCCAGTTCGTCAGGGTTTCGGTTCCGTCCGGCAGAACGCGATAAACCACCGGCCGTGGCATGGCCGAGCTGAAGCGGAAGCACGTCAGCATGCCGTTGTCCCAGGCTTCCGACGGCGACAGCTCCATGTCGCCGCGCTTCTGGTAGCGACGGTTCTGGAACGTGCCCGCGCAAGGGTCGGCGTTGAGGTTGCGGCCGGCGGTGGGCTTCGGTGGTTCCGGGTAGCGAAAGCGCAGCAGGTACGTCATGTCCGCCACGCGCTGGGCCAGGCGCAGTTCCAAGACGTATACGCGGCGGTTGGTGTTGATGATCAGGTTGGTGTCCGGGTCCTGGTCAGACATAGGCTTGATCGCCACAAGATTGCCCGCCTGGTTCACACCGATGGTCCAGGCGCCAGGATCTCCACTGACGATCAGGCCAGTGTCACCGTTGACGGTCTCGCCCTGCCCAAGCTGGATGAGCGAGGACCGTCCCACTACCGACTGAACTCGGTAGACGTTTTCCGGCGAGTACAGCGCGGTCTGGATACGCGCGTCGAAAGGAGACCCACCACCCATGACCTCTGCGCCGGCCGGCACCCCGGCAAAGCTGACCCACGCCCCGAGGATCGCCGCACACAGCGGCTTCTTCAGCTGCTTCATTGCGAACCTCCAACTTCTTGTGCCACCGAATATGCCGCCACGCCAAAGCCCAGGGGGTTCAGCCAGCGCTGTTTGCGGGTCTTCGGCGCGTTGCCGTAGTCGAAACTGATCGTGCCCAGCCAAGTCACCGGAGCCATGCCCAGGACCGGCACACCGTTGCGATCAAGGACTGTCTTCGTGAAGCGAACCTGAGCGGTTCGGAACTTCTTCGTGCTGCCGGGCAGCGAGCCATCGGCATCCAGGAACACGATATTGTTGATGTCCACGCGCAGCTGCCGGTTATCCCCCAGCACCTGGGTGTACCCCTTACTCGACAACTGGAAGTTCCGGTACTCGGCGAACGCTCCCGAGTACGACAGCAGCCGGACCATGCCGTAGTTCACGTCGGCGCCGGCGAAGCTGTAGCTCTCGCGGAAACGCACATAGGTAGCCAGCCAGAACTCATCTTGTGTGTCCTGCTCATCGCCGCCGCCAGTTCGGTCTTTCATCACCGGCACAACGTCGGTGAACCCGGTGTTGTTGTCGACCCGTACCAGGAAAGCCTCCACTGTCTTCAGCGGCGTCAACCCCAGCACCGCGCCCACCGCCATGAAGGCCAGCAGGCCGAACACGATTGCGATCGCCCGCCAGGTCCTCGCCTTGCTCCGCTCCTGCTTGGCCACCGAGCTTTCGAACCAGCGTGCCGCGTCTGTGTACGCCTTCAGAGCCAGGCTCGCTTCGCGTGAGGCCTCCCCCACCAACGGCTGAGCCTCCAACTGTTGTTCGCGCTCGGCCAGCGCCTTGAAACGTTGCTTACTGCGCCCCTTTAACATCTCGACCTCCCGAGCCTTCCAGTGTCGAAACCCGTGCCGCCGGCGGGGTAGTCGCGGGCTTGCTTGTCTGTGCTTTTGCCTTCACCGCCGGTGGATTCAGGTCCACCCACGATCCCGTTGGCTGGGAAAGTTCAGGGGGCGAGCTGCACCCCGACAGGCAGGCAGCACAAAGCAGCCCGCCCCAAAAGAGCTTGGTCATGTCATTCACCTGTTTTCTGTGCGTCTGAGTGAGCCGATCCGGCTCAGAAATCACCCGGCAGAACGCCGGTTTGAAGGAAGTGCGCGGTTGGAGCTGGCATCTGAATTCAGATTGACCGCCAGCGTCTTGGCTATCAGCTGATTCTGTTTCCTCGGGCCCTCGACAGAAGTCTGCGCCCAGCCCCTGCTACTCCTTTAGCCATCCGCATCGCCGGGTGCAGACCCAATCCACGTTTGACTAGACCACCAAGCCCTCCACCCGCTGAGGTCGGCGCCCCTGCCATGATGGTGGCCGCGTAGTTCGGGATCTCCAGTGCAATAGCTGTAAACGCCGAGAAGTAGACCAGTATCGAGATAGCAGCCTGCAACGTGTTAGGAATATTGCCGTCACGGATCACGTGTTCATTAATGAACCGCATTTCCAATCCGAGGATCACAGAGAACAGCACCTGTGCCAGCATGAACCCACCCAGTACCCCGACCCACCCCCAGAACCACTGCCGGGTCTGCGGGAAGATCGAGAAGGCAATGAACAGCGGCCCCACCACCAGTATCACAGTAGCGCTAACCTTCAATGTTACTAAGGTGCCAACTGCGATCAGCAGGAATGGAATACCGCCCAATAGCATATATAGAACCGTGAGGAACGATATAAATACAACCGAGAGTGCCGCACTAAATGGATTGAAGTCCATTTCATATACAAGACGCTTCACGGCAGTGAAAAAATCACTAATCAGCGCATCAACCTGATTAGTAAAAATATCACTACTCCCCGATAAAGTCTTCGCCATCCATAGTGGAAGCCCCTGTACAACCGGAACCACCCAGTTCCAATATGTTCCGACGCTAAACGCAATCGAAATCAAAAAGGAGATCTTGATCAGCTCAATCGATACTTCTTGAAACGGCACATCCAACCCCGTCCAAAGCCATCGAATGGCCCGCATCATCAGGTGCACCAACCAGAAACTTCCAAAAACTGCGCCCATGACCAGCATGACCTTGGCCATTCCGACCATGATCATGCTTTGCAGGGCTGAGTCGATGAAAGTGTAGAGAGGCCCGGCCACCTCAATCACGATAGGTGAGACGTTGTCCTCCATGTTTATTCCCTCCGAATATACACTCGGCCATTGTAATGAATTTTCCCATCTTCAAAATAAGCAGCCAGGGGGAGTCCTTCCCAAGACAATACCCTTTCTTCTTTTATTTTCGGCCTAGAGAATTCAGGCTTCCGTTTACCTTCCCCAAAATCCCATATATCTATCACGAAGTCGCAATACCCTCCGGAGCATGATATATCCAGTTTCTGGGGATCAGAGCTATGGTCCCCCTCACGAACCCACTTCCCTTCGAAGTTCTTTCCGCTCGGTTCAAAGCAGCCCGCCAGAGGAGCAGCTAGCACCAAACACGCAACCACTTTCAGAAGAATGCCACTTTTCATAATCCGACCCTCTCTAGCCTAGGAACCCTTACCGTCCAGATAGTCCAAGAAGTTCTGGACTTTCCTTTCGTTGTCGTTCTTTTCTTTCTGCTCCGTGAGCATTTTCATATTCGCAAGGCGCATCTGCTGGTTCTGTAGCTCCAGGAACTCTTGCTGGTAGCGCAGCTCCAGATCCTGTTTCTGCTGTGGCGTCTGCACCTGGTCCAACTGCTCCCGCAACCGGGCGGCGTTCTCCACCCGCCGGTTGCTGGCCTTGTAGTTGCGTTCCAGGGCATCGGTCACGGCCAGCAGCTTGTCGAACTGGGCCTGCACCCGGCTGTCGCTTGATACCAGACCGTAGCGGTTCCGCAAACTAGCCATATCGCGAGCGCTGCTGTACACATCGGCCCAGTCGCCCAGGGGCAGTACCTGGTTCAACGTCGGATCGTTTAGAAATCCGCCCAGCTTGTCGTTGCCATTGATGAGCGACTTGTAATGCTCATATTGCTGCCTGGCTTGCTCGATCCCGCGCTTAGCCTCGTTGAGGGCCTTCAACGCCTCTTCAGCCTGCTGTTTGGCATTCATCCCCAGCTGCAACACCGTGGCCGCATCCAAGGTCGGGATACCGCTGGCCTGTATCAACGGCGCAGCCGTTACCGTCACAGCGGCCAGCGCCGCCGCCAGTAAGGTCTTTTTCATCGTCTTTTTCCTGCAGATATGTTTCAGAAGTCCAGACGGCTCTTCACCGTCCGGTCCAGCTCAATGCGCCGATCAATCAGCGCGTCTATGAGCCGTTGCGTTGCCGCCGTCAGCACTTCTTTCCAGGGACTGGACTCGACGATAGGGTCACCGTCCAGAGCGAGTTCCAAGGCCTTGAGTTCACGCAGACTCAACAGAACCGGAACCGGGCGGCCCTGCTCTTCAGCGGGGTACTCGAAGTAGCTAGCCATCGCTACCCTCCTCCCTCGCCTTCAGTCACCAGGGACTGCCGCTGCATCTCGTCCAGGAACGGCTTCACCCACACTGCGGGATCGTCTGTTCCCAGCTCGGCACGGATCCGAGCGGCCACGGCCGCGTTCTCCGTCGTCGTGGACAGCAGCGGCAGCCAGTACTTCAGCTCGTCCCGCACTTCGGTATGCGTGGAAAGGTCCATCTTCAGACGCACCGACCGGGGCCCCTGTACAACCACTGCCTGGCGGTCGTACGGGTCCTGCTCGGCGACCGCCTCGAACAGCCGTCCCTCGATACCGAACTTCGCGTAGCTCTCGGCCGTGGCCTTGTCGTTGGCCAACCAGATCGAGGTCACCACCTGCTGCACGACTGCCGGCGCATACGGCGTTGCTAACGCATCTTCCGGCGACTGGGTATCCATCATCAGGATCTCTCCCCGCAGCCTGCCCGCCTTCAGCACCTCCTTGATCAGCTCCGCCGTGCTCTCGAAGGAAAGCGGCGCCCAGTACTCCGCGACAAAGTTCAGCAAGAGGCTGCCCGGCTGGGTCTGGTGCATCAGCCGCTTCATGAAGAACAAGGTCTTCAAGAGCACCTCCATTTCAGCCGGGTGCCTGCTGACATACTCCTTTTTCAGGATGTGCGTGCAGTCGAACGCAAGGCGTTGGTAGGCAGTGGGATCAAACAGGTTCCGCGGCGAGTCCAGCACCCATGCGCAGCTCCCTTCCCGACCGCCATCGGCGCGCAGTCGACACCAACGCGACAGACGCGTGTGCAGGCAGTTTCCCCCCCTGGGGGTGATGTTCTGGAGCAACAGGGACATACCTCGGTGTTCAACCGTCGAGTGGGCCATCACCGCATCGATCGATGCCTGGATCTCCCGTTCCTCGACCTCATCCACCAGCCCGCCGCTCCCGTCTTCCTTCTTCATCCCACCGGCGCAGGTGATCACCACATCGAGCAGAAATTGCCGCAACTGCGGCGTGTCCTGGAGCTGGAACGGGTTCAACCCAGTCGACGTTCCCGGATCGATAGCGAAGTACTGCGTGCCTAGGGCGCGCAGCAGGTTCTCCAGCGAGTGGTTGTAGTCGATGCCGAACAGCATCGGCTTCCATCGGCTGAAGAAGGTCAACAAGACCGCCTCCAGAGTGGTCTTGCCAGCGCCCGTCATGCCGGTCACCGCGAGGTGCCCGGGCAATTTCTCGCCCAGGTTGTTCTGGCCTGGCGGGCTGTCGTGGGCGTTGAGCAGGAACATCCCGTCGCTGAGCGTGCGCATCGGCACCAAGGCGGAGCCGTCGCCAATCGGGTTGCCGCGTGCCTTGCCGCTGGGAGTGGCATGCAGGGAAAAGCCGCAGGCCAGGTTCTCGGTGGATTTCATCATCGGGTACATGGCCTGCGTCACCCCGGGGAACTGGGTGTACCAGGTGTACACGTTGCTCAGGGTCGACCGTACGAACGTCGCGTCCTTCGCGCTGAATAACGACTCCATCTTCGAACCGTTCGTGATCGCCTCGTCCGGCGTATCGCCGTAGACGATCAGCGAAGCGTGGTAGCGCCCAAAGCTCTTGATGCCCTGCGCGATTTCGCTCGCCGCATCATCCAGCTCGTCGGTCTGCTTCGACTCGCCCTCTACCGAGGCCAGGTCCGCTATCTGTTTCTTGAAGTTGCGCTTGATCTCGTTGCGCTCCTCGAACATGAACGCCTGTACCAGGGTGAAGTCCAGCGGCTGCTCAATCGCCTCGTCCCACATCCCCGGCCGGCTGCCCTCGCTGGGGTAGTCGCGCAGGTCGTAGGTAGTAGCGAACCGCCGGCCACCGTGGTTCGGGCGGTTCTCGACGAAGTCATAGGCGCCGAAGCTGGTCACGCTATCAATGATCGCCTCGCCCAGGCGCGTATCGGACAACCGGACCGCTTGCTCACGGCCATTGAACAGCAGGCTGTAGAAGCGCCCGATCTGTGAGTAGAACGCCCCTGTCTCCGTCTCCTCCACTCCCAGCAGAACGGGCTCGAATCTTTTGAGCATACTGACCGAGGTGATCAACAGGTCCTGCATGCGCCGGATCCCGTCGTCCAGATCGCGGTATTTCAAGATCACCGCCAGGTGGTAGCTTACCTCCCGGTAGCTGCCCTGTTTGAACGGACGCACGTAGGCGTCGACGAACTCCTGCAGCACCGGTAGATCGAGCTGGTACTCACCGTCCAGCTCTAACTGGCTCTTGGTGACGTACGTCTGGAGCATTAGGCTTTTGCCTTCCTTCTTCCCGAGCGTGAAGAAGTAGCGGTTGAGCCGGTGGAACAGTTGGTCCAGGTCGGCCTTGTCACGGGTTTCGTGAGAAACGCCCTTGAGCCGGATCAAGCTCAGCAGACGGTTTCCCGTCAGGGTCACCATGTGCTCATGCACGTGGTACTTCATCAGCGGCGCCAAAGCTTCCGCCGGCATGACGACGTTGTGCGAAACGCTTGCCATAGAACACACTCCAAAGGGGATTGATCGGCGTCAGGCACACCCCGCGGCCGTATCTCAGGTTCAAGGAAAAACGACGCATGGCGTAGACGATTCGGCGCATGTAGCGGGCGTCGAATGAACTCACCACGGAAAAGCCGACCAAGGCCAGGAACAGGGGCGAGGCCAACAGCAACGCCCCCCACCACGGAAACAGCAGGAAACCGATTGTGCCGACCACCAACAACGCGACCGCAATTCCTACGAAGGGCAGGATCGGCACACCCAGGAACGTCGCCGGGCGGCTCATGGCGTTGTAACTTGGGAACAGCAGTTCCTCATCGTTCATCGGCCAGCCCTCACGCAATCGTGCCGCCGCCAAAGAACGCCCAGGCCCACGCCCCGAGGAGCAGAACCCCACCGACTACGCCCAACACACCTACTTGCTTCACGTAGTCCATGAACGTAGTGCTGTGGTCGCCCGCAGCCCTGGATGACATCCAGCCAATGCCGACCCACAGCAGGCAGATCAGGGCGATGCTGCCACCCACGGCGAACATCCCCAGGCGGATATTTCTGCCCAGCGCCACCAGCTTCTGATCCCACTCGTCGGCCATCGCCATGTATGGCGTGTAGACGGCCAGGAATACCGCCAGCCGCTGCAACATCTCGCGGGCCTTACTCTTCAGTTTTTGCATCGCTCTTTACCTCTCGATCCTGGTCTTCCAGGGGTTGTGGTTGTGCCTGCGGCTGATTTGCCGCCGGCGGGTCATAACGGGGGTACTGCCGAAGCACATCCCAGCTCTGGTAAGTCGGCTGGGGGGCGACGGGAACATTTGCCGGCCCGGCCGGAAGGGTTGGCGCAGCTGGGGGCTGTGCCTGAAGCGCCGGGACGTACGCTGGTAGATCCGCGTTGGCCAGAACCCGCTGAACATGGCTCGTTCCGCCAAATTCGGGCTCGGGCCGGAAGCCGGTGGTGAAGTTGCCGCTGTAGTAGCAGCTGTAGGCCTTGCGGATGGCTTCCTGGTCTGAGCTGCTGACCGGTCGCGCCTGGCCATAGCAGCGGCGCAGTTCCTCAGCAGAGCGTTTCAGGTTGTGGCAAGGCTCGAACATCTCGGCCACCTGCCGGGGATCGCTGGCATCGAAATGCTGCCGATGGACCTGGCCCAGCCCCACAGCGAAGCTCTTGCCCTCTTCCACCAGCTTTTTCACCGCCGCCAGGGCCTCCGCGAGGCTTTGCGGCTGACGCGACAAAGCACCGTCCTTCACGCCGATGGCGTAAGGATTGAGGGCGGATTCGGCTTTAACGACGGGATACAGCGTGGAGGGATGGACAGCAGGAGCACATTGCAGGGCCAGCGCCATGAAGGCACTGGTAGTAAGCATTTAAATCTCCTTCTTTTCGACCTGTGGCACGTGAAGCTCTCGGAGGATCTCCGACTTCGCCATGTCGCTGTAGTGATCGACCAGATACTGGGCGATCTGAGTTGGCGTCACCTGGTCACCAACCTGATAACTGATTTCGATGGCAATTCCGGTGAGCTTCGAGTAACGCTCGGTGCCAATATGGATATTGCCCCTACGGCCATTTTTGGGCGGGCCAGCTTTGCTTGGTGTCATAGCACCTCCTATTGGTGATAAACGAACAGCAGAAAAACCGGCAGGAACGCTCCTGCCGGTGGAAAGTAGAGTGGGAACTGTCTGGTTAGTGGGACATTCTTCAGGCTACAGCGCGCTTACCACCCACAAACTTGGGTACCGGAGTATCGGCCACCGAGATAATCCGCGAGCGATCAAACATGCTCCGACGGACTCTGATGTTTTCGTGTTGGAGAATCGCCAAGAACCGCGCACGCCTCTGTGCGGCAGAGCGTAGACCAACCACCAGGTGCAGCGACTTCTCCAGCTCTGAGGGCAGGTTGCGATACTCGATGCAGGCCAGTGTGCGGTCGACACGCAAGAGCAACACATCCCGAAGCCCTTGGATCACAGATTCAGGCACTACATAAGGTTCGCCCGCGAAGCGGACGAACTGAATAGCACCGGGGAAACGAGTGATCTGTGTGGTGTGTACTTCCTCGGGGTCGAATCGCAAGAACAGGTAGCCAGGGAAGAGATCCTTCTCCTTGACTCGAAACCCACTAAGGCGGTCAGAACGCCTTTGCTTCTCTATCAGAATCGGAGAGTAGGCCTCAACCCCCGCCAACTGTTCAACCTCCGACTTAACCCATTGATGTGCATTGGATTTGCACGAGAGCAAATACCAATTTCTCATCCCTCTCATCCTCCATTCGAGCAGCCGCCGCCCGGACCGATCCCACCTTGGTCTCGGCTTCCCACAGCAGCCTTCAGGGCTGAATACTGTATATATATACAGTTGTTTTTTAGATTTCCACAAATGCCCAGTCGGCGCAAGGCGCCCTTGGTGGAAGGATGATAGGTGCTTTGGAGATGAAAATAAACACTTTTCTACAAAAATTTGTACTAAAGTGATTTTTATAAAAAATCGTCATATGAAATGATCTGATTTTTTATGGAACTAATGTGCCGAGCCTTCGCGAGATAATCGGGGCGAGAATTAAGTCTCTTCGAAAAGCCTCAAATTTAAGCCAATCAGAACTTGCCGAGTTGATTGGTTGTGATGCCCCATTGGTTAGTCGCTACGAAAGAGGAATAAACCTTCCGGGCATTGAGCAACTTATTAGAATTTCGACCATCTTTAATGTTTCACCTGGCGATTTGCTGCCAAGCAAAGACGACGAGTTAAGGGAAAAGCTCACCGCGCTTCGGAGAGAAATTTCAGAAAGGGTACTTCAGATAGACACACCTGGAGATTTAGAAGAAATAATATCGCACATAGACAGGCTAGCCCCGGGACCAATTAAAAATAAATCCCAGAAATCAGACCGCTAGCCATCCCATGCCGAACCTAGACATTAACTCATTAATACGCAGTCTTCTTTTAAGGTGGCTATTTAATGAAAACTCGTCGACTGGCAGCAATCCGTCCTCCACAAGAGCCGAGTACTTCCTATCCATCTTCAGAAGTATTGCAAGTTCTTTTAGTTCTTTTTTTTCTTGTTCATCTAAAAGCATGATACCCTCGCTCACCGGCCAGCTTAGATAGCTGGCCGGCTTGATCGCTCTACAGCCCGCTCTTGATCCGGTTCCACACCCGCGTTCTGACCCGCTCGGCCTTCAGTGGCAGAGTTTCCAGGGGGAACAGCCGCTTCATGGTTTCATCGTCGAAATACACAGCGGGATCTTCCCTGACTGTTTTTTCCACGTACTGGAAGGACTCCCTGTTCCCATTTGGATAGCCAATATAGCTCGAAGACTTCGCGATCACGTCAGGCTTGATCATGAAGTTTATAAACTTCCTTCCCTCTTCGGGATGCGGCGCATCTTTGAGTAGCACCATATTCTCTATCCAAACAAGGGAGCCCTCTTTAGGAATGCTATATCCAATCTCCCGGTGGACTTTTCCGCTCTTATTGGCGTTTCTTGCAAGATAGGCCGTACCCTGCCACCCCACAGAAACACAAATATTTCCGTTGGTGAGGTCGGCTGTCAGCTTAGACGAGTCGAAGTATCGAATATAAGGACGCACTTTCAGAATCAGTGCTTGTGCTTTCTCATAGTCGGCAGGATTCTGGCTGTTGTAGGGGAGCCCAAGGTAGTTCAATGCGATAGAAAGAATCTCAGTGGAAGAGTCGAGCATCGCCACCCCACACTTCGAGAGCTTCGAAATGTTCTCTTCCTTGAAAATCAGATCCCATGAGTTGGTCGGCGCATCAGCGCCCAGGTACTGACGCACCTTCTCTGCATCGTAGGCTATGCCCGTGGTGCCCCACAGGTAGGGAACCGCGTATCGGTTCCCGGGATCCGTGGCACTGAGGTTCTTCATCACCTGGGGGTCCAGGTTGGACCACTCTTTCAAGTCCTGGTGCTCCAGCTCCTGGAGCACCCCCGCCTTGATCAGGTTGGGCAGCAGGTTGGACGTGATCACCACTACATCGTAACCGGACCGCCCGGCCAAGAGCTTGCCTTGTGCGAACTCACCACTATCGAAAGTGCCGGAAATGACTTTCACGCCCGTCTCTTTCTGAAAATCGCCGGTCACGCCTGGGGCGATGAAATCGATCCAGTTATAGAAGTGAACACTCTTCTCCTGACGTTGATCAGCCGACACGCCGGCAGAGCCGGCAGTGAAGGCAATAGACAAGGCAAGTGCAGCAATTCCTTTCATAAATACCCCATTAGTTAAACTACTAGAATTAATAGGTATCGCTAGATTTTTCCCTCATTCACTGCCGATATTATTCTCACTGGAAGGTCATTTCTATTGACCGGATTACCTAGTCCCCTGGGAGTAGTGAAATGGAAATCAGCTTGAAGGACATAGCTTGGCAGCGCTCGCTTGGGAACCTGCTCGACCACCTGGACCAGCCAGACTTTTGGTTGGTACTGGTGGAAACGGTACGGGAGTTCGTGCAGGTCGATAACTGGGTTTCTCTGGTATTTAGTGACTCCACACCAGTGATACTTTTCTACGCCGAGGAGGAAGAAGAGGAAAAAGACGAAAGGAAGCCCAACCATTTAATTGGCAAATACATAACCGGTTACTATCGCATCGATCCGTTCTATGCCGCCTCACGCTCTGCACCCGGCCCTCGGACGATCTATCTTCGAGATATCGTGACGCCCGCATTTAATAAGAGTCGATACTACATAGAGTACTTCGAGACGCATGTGGTATGCGATGAAATGCAATATAACATCCCTATTGATGAGCGCCGCACGCTTTGCCTGTCGCTGGGAAGCGAGGCGAAGTATACCGCCGAGAACATTGCGTTTCTTGAGATCATTCGCCCTTGGGTGCTTTCCCTCATGAGCAAGCGGCTCCACTTCGAGGAAAGCCTACAAGACGACAGTAGCCCATCGCTCAGAGTCGACAGCTCTGTGCTGAACGCTCTTGTCGCACCACTGACAGGGCGTGAATCCCAGGTCTTGAATCTGATGCTAGAGGGTAAGTCAAATAAGGAAATAGCTGACAAGCTCGCAATATCCGTATCGACAACCAAAGTTCACCGGCGTCACGTCTACGCCAAGTTGAACGTAAGTTCTCACTCCGAACTATTTGCCTTGCTCCTAAAAGATATACCGTCTGTCGGAAACATAGTTTCTCAAACATAAAACATTTACATATAGGCGCAATGCGCCTAACATAAGTCTTGTTGGTGGCACGCAGAAAGCCACTCACCCCGAGGGGGCTAGTCGTTGCCACCGGGGAACGAGATGAGACTTTCAGATGTTGCGACAATCCGAACGAACTACCCCGAGGCGCATTTCTGGTTAGTTCGGCGGGGCTCAGCGGAGCGATGCGGTGAGCCGGTTCGAGAGTTCAATCCAGAACATATCGGAATCCGGGTAAACCGAATAGACATACTCCTCCCCGACTATCTCTTTTACGCCCTGGTCCATATCCACCAGGTCGGTTACTGGAAGACGATAGCAACCGGAACGCTGAGCCTAGTCAACAT